>DASXRF010000493.1:0-3526 GCA_036506755.1 Solirubrobacteraceae bacterium
GCCCGCCTCGCCGAAGATGTGGTCGTCGCCGTCGCCGCCGTCGAGGACGTCGTTGCCGGCGCCGCCGTGCACGGAGTCGTCGCCGGTCCCCCCGTTCTCGAGGTCGCCGTCGTCGCCGCCCTCGAGGCGGTCGTTGCCCGAGCCGCC
Organism: Solirubrobacteraceae bacterium; assembly: GCA_036506755.1. Classification (GTDB taxonomy): domain Bacteria; phylum Actinomycetota; class Thermoleophilia; order Solirubrobacterales; family Solirubrobacteraceae; genus DASXRF01. The sequence goes on from DASXRF010000493.1 coordinate 148, forward strand.
GAAGAGCTGGTCAGCCCCCGGGCCGCCCAGCAGCCGGTCGTCGTAGGAGCCGCCCAGCTCCGTGTCGTCGCCGTCGTCGCCGTGCAGGACGTCGTTGTCGCGGCGGCCCTCGAGCGTGTCGTTGCCCGCGTAGCCCTCGAGGAGGTCGCGCAAGCGCGTGCCGAGCAGGCGATCGTCGGCGGTCGTGCCGGGCACCGTGGCCAGGCCGGGCTGCACGACGACGCCGCCGGGCAGCCAGCCGGGCGGCAGCCCGATCGCGCCGAGCCGGCTGCCGCGCAGCGGCGAGACGACCGACAGCTCGCCGGCGGCCGCGTCGGCGAGGTAGGCGCGGATGCCGTCGGGCGACCAGCCCGGGCGCCCCGGGCCCGCGCCGGCCCGCAGCCCGTGCACGCGGCGGCCGAAGGGGTCGACGAGGGCGGCGCGCGGGGCGCGGGCCGCGGCGCCGACCAGCAGCCGCCGGCCGTCCGGCGAGGCGGCGACGGCCCCGCCCACGCCGCGCCCGAGGTGCAGCGGGCGGCCGACCGGCTTGCGCTTGACGTACGGGTGCACCGGGTACAGGCGCGCGTTCGTCGCAGCCACCCAGAGCAGGCCGCGCGCGTCGAACGCGGCGCCCGCCGCGCGGCGCACCTTCACGCGCCGCAGCGTGCGCATCGCGCCGAGCGCGACGAGGGCCACCCGCGAGCGCGCCAGCGGCACGGCGGCCAGCGTCCCGTCGCGCGAGACGCCCAGCGGGCCGACCGCGTCGCCGTGCAGGCGGATCGTGCGCAGGCGCGCCAGCGTGGTCGCGTCGAGCACGGCCAGCCGGTCGCCGGTCACGGCGTACACGCGACCGCCGCGCGGGGAGACGGCCAGGCCGCCGACGCCGGCGCCGAGGTCGGTCCGCGCGCCCAGCGCGCGCGCGTTGGGATCGATCCCGACGACCTGCGTGCCCGCCGCCACCCACGCCGTGCGGCCGTTCGGCGCGACCGCGACCGCCCCCGTCGGCGCGCCCGCGTCCAGCTGCGCGGCCAGGCCGCCGGTGGCCACGTCGACGAGAGCGACCATGTTCGTCCCGGTGCCGACGACGAGCACGCGCGCGCCCGCCGGAGCGGGCAGGGCGGCCAGCAGCGTCAGGGCGATGAGGAGGGCACGGGGCATGGCTCGAACGGGGTTCGCTGTCTCGGCTCGGACACCTGGCGGGCAACCGCGGTTGCGCACCCCGGCCGCAGGGTAGAGTCCGCCATCCATGCAGGGGCTCCGCTGCCCAAGTTGTGGCGAGACGCGCTGGCACATCCTTCCTGTCGCGCTCAACGCGCGTCAGGAGTGCGTGATCTGCGGCGAGACCATGGTGGTCGAGCGCCGCCGCCCGGGTCGCGGCCGCAAGCTGGCGGCCGAGCGCCGTCGTGCCGCCGTGCTGGGCAGCGAAGGAGACCCCGGCAGAGGCCTCGGCAACGGCCCGCACGGGGCTGTGCCGGGGACCCCCGCACCCGCCTGAGCCCGCCGCGCCGGCCTGAGCAGCTAGCCGTCGCCGATCGCGCCCTGCGCGCGCGCCCCGGCGCGGACGCGCTCGACCACCTCGTCGAGGTCGTCGCACACCGCGAAGAGGTCGATGTCCTCGGGCGAGATCATCCCCTCGGCGAGGGCCCGCTCGCGCAGCCAGCCGACGAGGCCGCCCCAGTAGGCGGAGTCGACCAGGCAGACCGGGAACTCGCGCACCTTGCCGGTCTGGATGAGCGTGAGCGCCTCGAAGAGCTCGTCGAGCGTGCCGAAGCCGCCGGGCAGCACGACGAACGCGTTCGCGTAGCGCACGAACATGATCTTGCGCGTGAAGAAGTAGTGGAACTCCAGCGCGACGTCGACGTAGCCGTTGGCGTGCTGCTCGAAGGGCAGCTCGATGTTGAGCCCGACCGACCGCGCGCCGACCTCGTGCGCGCCGCGGTTGGCCGCCTCCATCGCCCCCGGCCCGCCGCCGGTGATGACCGTGAAGCCGGCGCGGCCGAGGCGCCGGCCCACCTCGCGGGCCAGCTCGTACTCGGAGCTGCCCGGGGGCGTGCGCGCCGAGCCGAAGACCGAGACGCCGCGCTGGATGCCGTACAGCGCCTCGAAGCCCATCTCGATCTCCGACCGCATGCGGTCGACGCGCTGGTCGTCGGTGACGAGGCTGAGGACGCTCGGCAGCTCGGCGCCGAGGACCTCCTCGTCGTCGGTCAGGGGGCGGTGAGCGGGCTCGGTCACGACACCGCGAGCCTTCCCGCCCTCAGCGGCAGCTTGCGCGCGACGGCAGGACCGCGCGCGCGCCGCAGCACGGCCTGGCCGCGGCGATCGGTGGTCGCGCGCGAGCGCCCGAGCGTCACGCGCGCGCCGGCGAGCGGGTGATCGCGTCCGAGGAAGCGCAGCGTCGCCGCAACCGTCACCCTCGTCTTCGTCCGGCGCGTCAGGCGCAGCCGGATGCGCGCGTCGGCGCGGCGCACGAAGGAGACGACCTCGCCGTGGCCGGTGCCGAACGTCGGCCGCTGCCCGATGGCCAGCGGCTGGACCTGCCAGTGCAGCTCGCCGCCCAGCGCGTCGACGCGGTCCAGGCCCTCGGACTCCCCCGCCCACACCTGCTGGGTCTCGAGGCGCCGCGCGCCGCTGGCCAGGTCGATCGACCAGATCTGGAACGGCCCGGCGGCCTGGCCGGCGACCAGCAGCCGCGCTCCGTCGAAGACGGCTCCGGTTATGCCCGACGGCGGCACGGCGCGGGCGAGTCGCCGGACCGGATGGATCGTGGCCGTCCCGGCGTTCGCGGGATTGACGTCGGCCGTCGCGTAGGCGAGCAGGTCGGCGCCGCTGGAGGTCCAGATGAGCGTCCCGTCGGGCGAGACCTCCGCCCACATCGCCTTGGCGATGTCGGCCTGGTCCAGCAGCACGCGGTACTGCCAGGTCATCGTCACCGGGTCGGCGACGCCGAAGGCGCCCTGGCCGCACGTGTTGCCGCCGTTCGGCGCGCCCACCTGGTAGCACTCGAGCGGGAGGATCAGCCGCCCGCCGGAGCCGGGGTCGAACGTCCAGTCGCCGATGTGGTTGAACGGCTCGCCGAGCGGGATCAGGTTCTCGCTGCGCGCCTGCTCGGCAAGCGCCAGGTCCGTGCGGTAGCCGCCGACGGTGAAGCCGTCGAAGAACAGATGGCCCGCCCGGTCGGACGCCATGCCCTGGTAGTACTCGGACTTCGTCGGCGTCGCGGCCATGCGGACCCATCTACCCGCATCGGCGCCCTGCGCGGACGGGGCCGCAAGGACGCCGGCGACGATCGGGATGAGCAGCAGGCGGGCCCGAGCCACTCCTCCCAGGGTAGTTACAGCCCGGGCGGGTGGCGGATCGTGTAGCCGCTCGGCGAGCGCATGTCGGACTGCCAGCGGGT
>DASXRF010000494.1:0-3791 GCA_036506755.1 Solirubrobacteraceae bacterium
GGCGCCTCGTCGAGAGGGATTCCCTTGGGCGTCATGTCGGCGTGTCTCCTCGCGCGTTGGCGCGGAACTCGGCGACGAGGCCGTCGTCGCGCGTTTCCCACAGGTGCAGGACGTGCGGGTGGACGGACATCCACCAGGAGCGGGGCGGGACGCCGACGACGAACACGACGCCGGGGCGCAGTGCGTGCGCGGCGTCGACGAGCTCCTCCCAGGTGGGGATGCGACTGGGGCCGCTGACGGAGATGTGCCAGCGCAGGTCGTCGGGGTCGGTGCCGACCATCGGTTCGCGGCCGACGAACGCGCGCAGGACGCCGTTGCCGTAGGCGCGCGGTGGCGGGACGTCGCCGGCGTTCTCGCGCCAGGCGTCGAGGAAGAGCTTGGGGACGGGCTGCTGCTTCCAGGTCATGCGGCGACCGTTCGGTCGGGCGCTCGGCGCAGCGCGGCGGCGATGTCCTGTTCGTCACAGCCGCTGGCGCATTCGTAAAAGACCCTCGTCGAGGTGATCGTCACGACCATCGGCATGCGGATCCGGCCGGTGCCGAACGGTCCGAGCCGGGGCGGGCACAGCGGGCAGCACGAGCCGACGACGCTGGGCCCGCCGTACTCGGTTGGCAGGCCGTGTGCCTCGAGCCGTGCGAGGACACGGTCGATGTTGTCGGGCTTGCGCTCGGCCCGCGGCCGCGGCGGCGGGGGCGGCATGAACGTGCTCGGCGCGAGCCGCGCGAGGCAGCGCAGGCATACGTGCTGGCCGAGTGCGCTGCTGTAGGCGACGTCGTTGGTGTTGCCGCGGGCGTCGCCGCGGCGTCCGCAGCCGTAGCAGGTCACGGGCTCGGCAGCCGGAACGACGGGTGCGCGCTACGCGCTGCGTCGAGCTTGCGCAGCAGCGCCTTGGTCAGCAGGTCAGTGGCGCCGCTGTGCGCGAGCTCGCGGCGCACGCGCTCGGCCTCGGCGAGCGTCAGCACGACGACGGGGCCGTGGTAGGGCTGGGCGGTCATGCCGCCTCCTTGATCGACACGAGCGCGTGCTCGGGCTCGTCGAAGTCGGTGTAGGACTTGACGGCGAGCGTCTGCACGACCTGGGCGTCGTCGCGCCAGATCACGCCGGTCAGCGCGTCCTCGACTGCCCTGATCATCTTGGTGCAGTCGGGCGTGGTCGTTGGGTAGCGCGGCGCCGACGGTTTCAACTGCCGCGCGTTGCGCCCGGTGCCGAAGTGGCTCTTGGGCCGGCGCAAGAAGAAGACCACGGTCAGCAGCAGCGCGCCGCCGCCGAACCAGCTGCCGTCCTGCGCGCCCCTGGGCATCTGGTCGGCGACGGCGTGGATCGCTGCCGCTTGGACGGCCTCCCGCCAAGGCTTGCCGCGGCGCGCGTCGTCGATGACCGCGACCTTGCCGGTGAACTCGCCCTTGCGCTTGATCGCGATCGCCTTCTTGGACCCGGCGGTCGCTGGGCGCCCGAGCACGTCGAACGACAGGACGTCGTCGTCGAGCTCGGGGTGTCCCAGGACGTGGCAGGGCATGATCACCGGGCGCTCTGGAACTGGTCGGGTGCGCCGAGGTAGACGTTGTGGTTCTCGCGCAGGCGCTCGGCGATCCCGTTGATGCAGTCCTCGCGGACCTTGTGCGGGTCGACGAGCCGGTAGCCGATCTTCAGGTCACCGCCCTTGATCCGGTAGCGCAGCCGGGCCGTCACGCGGTACGGCTGCTCGCCGTAGTAGGGGGCGAGCGCGAGGACGAATTCCGACGGGATCTTGAGGTTGCCCTTGCGCCCGGCCTTGGCCTCGATCGTCTCGTCGTAGACCATGGACACCTCGCCGCTGTCGAGCCGGCTCGCGGAGCGGAACTCGGCGCCGATCGTGGCCTGCACCGACTGCGAGATCTCCAGCATCGTGGCGGCGGCCGGCTCGACGATCTGCGCGAGGCCGTCCTCGACGTGCTCGGCGAAGTGGTCGCGCATGACGAGCTTGCCGTCGAGCCCGGCCCAGTGCGTCCACTCGGGTGTCGCCCGCAGCGCGAGCTCGGCGCGGTGGTCGCCCCAGCCCGGCTGATCGGTCGAGTGCCCGTTGAGCAGCGCGAGCACGCGTGCGCCGTGCTGGTCGACCCAGAGCGCGGTGTGCGGCGCTTCGATGTGGTCGGCGACGTACGCGACGAGCGCGTCGTAGGTGTGGACGTGCACGAGCCCGCGCTTGCGCCGCGGGCGCTCGAGCAGGTGCTCGAAGTCCTCGACCTCGAGCGTGGTGCCGGGCGGCAGCGTGAACGCGTACGTGGCGCCGGCGTCGATGCCGGTGGGGCCGGCGGCGACGGTGGCGAGGTCGCGGATGACGGCGGCGTCGGCCTCGTTGATGGTGGGCTCGCCGCTCATGCGCCGACCTCCTTGACGTCGGCGTCGTCGGCGGGCACCTCGCGCAGCGGCAGCTCGGGCTGCGCCGGGTTGCGCCGGCTCAGGTTGCCCTGATGGTCGGCGAAGAACAGGGACGCGCCGCGCGCTGGCTTCGGCGGGGTGACCTTGACGTCGTCGCTGACCATGACGCTCTCGCCGTTGGGCGCCACTTTCACGGTGAGCGTCAACGAACCGCCCTTGTCGTGCTCGCGGACGGCGGCGACGAGCTCGGCGAGCGCGTCGCTCAGTTCGCCGTGGAGCCCGCCTCCGCGCTGATCTTGGAGCCAGCTCGCGAAAGGCCGCCTGGTCACGTCGTCACTCATGATGTAGTCCTTTCCTTGTTCACGACGCGCAGGGCGCGCCGAAGATCGTCGCGTGAGAACACGCGCAGCAGCGCACGCACAGCCGCCTCTGGGGTGTGGATGGGCACGGTGCGGGTCGGCCGGCGGAATCCGGCCTCGACGGCGGCGGCGTGCGCGCTCAGCTCGCCGGCGTCGACGCGCGCGGCGAGGTCGGGGCGGTCGCGGCGCAGGCGCCGGAGCAGGCCGGATGCGGTACCACCGTGATCGGTAGATCCCGTGTTGCGGGATCTATCTCGGCCTCGTCCGACCTCCCCGCGTCGCGGCCCCGGTGCCGTCAGCAGCTCGCGCACCCGCCGTCTGATCTGCTCGTAGCGCCGGTGCTCGGCGGCCGACACGGCCTCCTGCTCGACGGGGATCTTCATCGCCGCCTCGAGCGCGTCCACCGTGAGCCCCGCCCGCGTGATGAACTCACCGAAGCTGACCGGGCCGCCGGGCACCTGCTGCCATGCCTCGCTCTCGACGACCTCGGCCAGGTTGATGAGGAACTCGCGCGGGTTGAGCCCGTCGCGGCGCTTGGCGCTGCGCAGGAGGGCCAGCGCCTTCTCGCCCTCCGTGAGCCGGCCGGAGATCACGCGGCCCGCTCCGAGCGCTCGATGTCGCAGAGCGTCTCGTATCGCGCGTCGAGGCGATCGAGGGTCCATCCCGGGTCGCTCCGGTATCCCCAGCCGTCGCGCCGGTGCGCCTCGTTGAGCACCTCGGTGATGTGCTGCTCGAACGTCCCATGGCCTCGGCGTAGACGGGCGCCGGCGATCTTGTTGGCCTTCTGCTGGTTGCGGCGAGCGCGTGCGTCCACGTCCTCCTGGTACGTGCCGCCCGAGTTCTCGGCAGCCCGCTGGTCGGAGGTCTTCGCCTCACCGTTGAGCTCGTCGAGGAAGCGGCGCAGCTTGGTGACGGGTTCGGCGATGCCGGCCGCCTGGCGTGCCTGGTCGAGGCGCGACAGCTCGTCGGCAGCGACCTCGCCGTGAAAGCCGAAGGCTCGCTCCGATGTGATCTCGGCGTCCGTGACGCGCCCGAACAGCGGCATCGTCGCCTCACGTGTCGCCTGCTCGCGGT
>DASXRF010000495.1:0-8636 GCA_036506755.1 Solirubrobacteraceae bacterium
GGCAACCCGGCGATCTCCACCGGCGCCGCGCGCCTCGTGCCGGCCGACGCCCTCGTCTACGTGCACGTCTCGACCGATCCGCGCCGGCAGGCGGTGCGCCGCGCCGTGAAGCTCGCCGGGAGGTTCCCGAGCTTCGACCGGCTGCGCGACTCCGTGCTGCGCAAGCTGTCGGTCAACGGCGACGCCTCGGACATGCGCGAGTGGCTGGGCAAGGAGGCGGCGCTCGCCCTGCTCGACACCTCGGGGACGGTCGCCGGGTCGCTCGTGGTCATCGGCGTGCGCGACGAGCAGGGCGCGCGGCGCTTTCTCGCCGAGGGCCGCGGCAGCGCGGCGCCGGTGAGCTACCGCGGCGTGCGCGTCGACCACTACGGCAAGGTCATGGGCGCGTTCGTCGGCGGCTATGTCGTGATCGGCCAGGAGGCGAGCGTCCATCAGGCGATCGACCTCGCGCAGGGCCGCGGCCGCTCGCTGGCGACCGACGGCGAGTACCGGCGCGCGCTCGGCGGGCTTCCGGGCGACCGCGTCGCCGACGCCTACGCGACCGCCGGCGGCGTGCGCCGGCTGCTCGCGCCGGCCGGCGGCCTGCTCGGCGTCGTCGGCGCGCTGCTCGACCGGCCGGGGCTGCGCGCGACCGGCGCGGCGCTCAGCGCGAAGGACCCGGGCGCGCGGCTGGTCGTCCACGCACTCGGCGGCACCGGGCCCTACGAGCCCTTCGTGCCGCGCCTGCTCGGCGACGTCCCGAAGGGCGCGCTGGCCTACATCGGCGTCCGCGGCTTCGACCGCACCGCCGCCCGGCTGCTCGCTGCGACCGGCGAGGAGTCGAGCACGCTCGGGCGCGTGATCGGCGCCATCCCGCGCGAGCTCATCACGCCGCTGCAGGGCGAGGTCGCCCTGCTGCTGACCGCCCCGGGCGATCGCACGGTGCTGACCGTGCTGGCCCGCGCCGGTGACGAGCGCCGCACGCGGGCGGCGCTCGCGCGCCTCGCCGGGCCGCTACGCAAGGTGCTGCCGGGCCTGCGCTCGCGCGCCACGACAGTCGCCGGGGCGCCGGTCACCGAGCTGCGCTCGGGCCGCGCCTTCCGGCTCGACGCCGCCGTGTTCGGCGGCAAGCTCGTCATCGCCACGGCACCCGAAGGCATCGCCTCGGTTCGCGGCGGGCGGTCCCGTCTGGAGGACGAGGACGCCTTCCGCCGCGTGGTGCCCGCGACGGGGTCGAAGGTGACCACAGTAGTCTTCCTCGACTTCGACCAGCTTCTGCACCTCGCCGAGCGGACTGGACTCGACGACTCGCGCGCCTACCGACAGGTGCGCGCCGACCTCGCCCGAGTGCGCGCGGTGGGGTTCAGCTCGTCCGGCAGGCAGGGCAACACGACCGCGGAGATCCGCTTCGACAGCCCATGAACGACAACGAGTACCTCTTCACCTCGGAATCCGTCACCGAGGGCCACCCGGACAAGATCGCCGACCAGATCTCAGACGGCGTCCTCGATGCCGTCCTGCGCGACGACCCCTACGGCCGTGTGGCGTGCGAGACGCTCGTCAACACCGGCCTGGTGGTCGTGTCGGGCGAGATCTCGACGACGACGTACGTCGACATCCAGGAGGTGGCCCGGGAGACGATCCGCAAGATCGGCTACACGGACGCCGACCTGGGCTTCAGCGCCGACTCGTGCGCGGTGATCAACGCGATCGACAAGCAGTCGCCCGACATCGCGCTGGGCGTCGACCAGGCCTACGAGACCCGGACCGATCCCGCCGACGACGATCAACTCGACGTCGCCGGCGCGGGCGACCAGGGCATGATGTTCGGCTACGCCACGCGCGAGACCGACGAGCTGATGCCGCTGCCGATCTCGCTCGCCCACAAGCTCGCCAAGCGCCTGGCCGACGTCCGCCACGGCGAGGTGATCCCGTACCTGCGCCCGGACGGCAAGACGCAGGTCTCGGTGCGCTACATCGACGGCCGCCCGGCCGAGATCGAGAAGCTGCTGATCTCGACCCAGCACCGCGAGGGCGCGGAGGCGCTGCTGCCCCATGACCTGTGGGAGCACGTCGTCGAGCCGGTGCTGCCGCGCGAGCTCTACGACGCCAAGAAGCTGCGCAAGAACTTCCTGGTCAACCCGACCGGGCGGTTCGTCATCGGCGGTCCGGTCGGCGACTGCGGCCTGACCGGGCGCAAGATCATCGTCGACACGTACGGCGGCATGGCCCGCCACGGCGGCGGGGCGTTCAGCGGCAAGGACCCGTCCAAGGTCGACCGCAGCGCGGCCTACGCGGCCCGCTATGTGGCCAAGAACGTGGTCGCCGCGGGGCTGGCCGACCGCGCCGAGGTGCAGGTCGCCTACGCGATCGGCGTCGCCCATCCGGTGTCCGTGATGATCGAGACGTTCGGCACGGAGAGCATCGGCCGCGCGCAGATCCTCGACCTCGTGCTCGAGCACTTCGACCTGCGTCCGGGCGCGTTCCGCGAGGAGCTGCGGCTGCACCGCCCGATCTTCCAGAAGACGGCGGCCTACGGCCACTTCGGCCGCGAGGACCACGACTTCACGTGGGAGAAGACCGACAAGGCGCAGCGCCTGCGCGAGGCCGCCGGGCTGGCGGGCGAGGTGCAGGCCACCGGCGTGCGGTAGCCCGGGAGGGGTCTGACCCCTATTTCAGTTAACAGCAGCATGCCGGTCCCGACCGCTGGGCCCGGCATGCTGCGCGGCATGCCCGCGATCGCCCAGGTCGAGCCGCTGACCACGGCGCGCGCCCTCCAGGGCCCGTTCGACTACCTCGCGCCGCCCGGCGCGGCCGTCGGGCAGCTGCTCGTCGTGCCCTTCGGGCGCCGCGAGGTGACGGGCGTCGTGGTCGGGCTCGCCGACGAGAGCGCGATCGCGCCCGAGCGCCTCGCCGCCGCGCGCGACGTCCTGCCGCAGTCGGTCCCCGCCGAGCTCGTCGAGCTGGCGCGCTGGATGGCGCGCGAGTACTGCTCGACGTTCGCGCGCGCCCTGCAGCTCGTGCTCCCGCCCGCGCGGGTGCGCGAGCGCACCGCGCTGTGGGCCGAGGCGACCGGCCGGCCGCTCGACGGCGAGCGGCTGACCGAGCGCCAGCGCGGCCTGCTCGCCGCGTTGCCGCGGCCGGCGGGGGCCGACCTCGCCGCGCTGCGCCGGCTCGAGCGCCGCGGGCTGGTCCGCATCGGCCCGCGCGTCTCGCGCCGCGCCCCGCGCCACGTCGTGGTCGGCGCCGCCCGCCCGAGCCCGCCGCCGCTGACCGGCGCGCAGCGGGCCGCGCTGGAGGCCATCGCCGGCGCCCGTCCGGGCGACCGCGTGCTCCTGCACGGCGTCACCGGGTCGGGCAAGACCGAGGTCTACCTGCGCGCGGTGGGCGCGGCGCTCGAGCGCGGCGAGGGCGCCATCGTGCTCGTGCCCGAGATCGGGCTGACGCCGCAGATCGTCGCACGCTTCGCCGAGCGCTTCGGCGACACGGTCGCCGTCCTGCACTCGCGGCTGTCCGACGGCGAGCGCTTCGACGAGTGGCTGCGGCTGCGGCGGGGGGAGGCGCGCGTGTGCGTCGGCCCGCGCTCGGCGGTCTTCGCGCCCGTCGAGCGCCTGGGGCTGATCGTCGTCGACGAGGAGCACGACGCGTCCTACAAGCACGAGGGCGACCCCCGCTACGACGCGCGGGCGGTCGCCGAGCGCCGCGGCGCGCCGGTCGTCTTCGGCAGCGCCACGCCGCGCCCCGAGTCCTTCCACGCGATGCCCCGCGTCACGCTGCCCGAGCGCGTCGACGGCCGGCCGCTGCCGCCGGTGGAGGTCGTCGACATGCGCGAGCGCCGCGAGGTCCTGCACCCGCGCACCTACGCGGCCCTGCTCGACGCGCCGAAGACCGTCCTGCTGCTCAACCGGCGCGGGTGGTCCAACTTCCTGACCTGCCGCAGCTGCGGGCACGTGTGGGGCTGCCCGTCGTGCGACGTGACGCTCGTCCTGCACCGCGCGCAGGGCCTGCTCGCCTGCCATCACTGCGGTCATCGCGAGCGCGTCCCCTCGCGCTGCGGCGCGTGCGGGAGCGTGTCGGTCGCCCGGCACGGGACGGGGACCGAGCGCCTGGAGGCCGAGCTGCGGGAGGCGGGGCTGCCCGCGTTCCGCCTCGACGCCGACGTCGGGCGCGCCGCCGACGTCCTGCGCGCGTTCGAGCGCGCAGCGCGCGGCGTGCTCGTCGGCACGCAGCTGGTGGCCAAGGGCCACGACTTCCCGGACGTGACGCTCGGCGTCGTGCTCGACGCCGACGCGACGCTGCGCTTTCCCGACTTCCGCGCGGAGGAGCGCACCTTCGCGATGGTGGCCCAGCTCGCCGGGCGCGCGGGGCGCGGCAGCGCCGGCCGGGTGCTCGTCCAGACGCTCGCGCCCGAGGCCTCGGCGATCCGCTTCGCCGCGGGCCACGACGCCGACGGCTTCCTGGCCGCCGAGCTCGCCCGCCGGCGCGCGCTGCGCTACCCGCCGTTCTCGACGCTCATCCGCGTCGTCTGCTCCTCCGAGCGCCCGGGCGCCGCGCGCGCCGCCGCGGCAGCCGTCCGCGAGCGCCTCGGGGAGGCCGCGCGGGGGCGGGGGTCCCCGGCTCAGAGCGGTGCGGTCCCGCTCGGCGCCTCTGCCGGGGTCGCGCTCGGACCGGCGCCGCTCTTCCGCCTGCGCGGGCGCGAGCGCTCCCAGGTCGTCGTCAAGGCGAGCGAGCGGGCGGCCGCGGTGGCCGCCGTCGACGCCGCCGTGCGCGCCGCCGCCGGCGACCGCGCCCACCGCCACGCGGCGTTCAGCGTGGACGTCGACCCACAGTAACCTCGAAGGGTGGCCGAGCAGCAGGAGGTCGTCGAGGAGCAGGCGGCGCCGCCCGCGGCGCTGACCGAGGAGGAGCGCGCGCGGCGCGAGGCCGCGCTGCGCCACATCCGCAAGTTCGGCGACCCCGTCCTGCGCGCGAAGGCCCGCGAGGTCGAGAGCTTCGACGACGCGCTGCGCGACGAGGTCGTGCGCCTGGGCCGGCTCATGCACGAGTCGATCGGGATCGGCCTGGCGGCGACGCAGGTCGGCACCCTCAACCGCGTGCTCGTCTACCGCGTCCAGCCCGAGAGCCCGGTCAACGCGCTCGTCAACCCGGTCATCGAGTGGCGCGGCAAGGAGACCGAGGTCATGGAGGAGGGCTGCCTGTCGCTGCCCGGCGTCGTCGTCGACGTGGAGCGCCCGGTCCACGTCCGCGTCCGCGCCCGCGACGAGTACGGCGAGGCGATCGAGATCGAGGCCAGCGGGCTGGAGGCGCGGGTCATCCAGCACGAGGTCGACCACCTCGACGGCGTGCTCATCCTCGACCGCACCACGCGCGAGCAGCGCAAGGAGGCGGTCCGGGCGCTGCGCGAGCGACAAGACAGCGCGGCATAGTGGCTGGACGTGAAGACCGTCTTCCTCGGCACGAGCGAGTTCGCCGCCGCCGTGCTCGAGCGGCTCGCCGGCTCGGAGCACCGGCCGACGCTGGTGGTCACCCGGCCGGACCGCCCGGCGGGGCGCGGCCGGCGGCTCACGCCGCCGCCCGTGGCCGTCAAGGCGCGCGAGCTCGGCCTCCCGATCGACCAGCCCGACAGCGTCAACAGCGACGAGGCGCGGGCGCGGATCGCCGCCGAGCGCCCCGACGCCGTCGCCGTGTGCGCGTTCGGCGCCCTGCTCAAGGAGCCGCTGCTCGGCGAGCACCTCATGCTCAACGTCCACCCGTCGCTGCTGCCGCGCTGGCGCGGGGCGGCGCCGATCGAGCGCGCGATCATGGCTGGCGACGAGGAGACCGGAGTCGCGATCATGCGGCCGACGGCAGGGTTCGACGAGGGCCCGGTGTGCGCGGTCGGCCGCGAGCCGATCAGGCCGGACGACGACTACGGCACGCTGGCGGCCCGCCTGGAGCCCCTCGGCGCCGACCTGCTGGTCCGCGCGCTCGACGAGCGCCCGCCGTTCGTCGAGCAGCCCGGCGAGGGCGTCACGTACGCCGAGAAGATCAGCCCCGAGGACCGCCGGCTCGACGCGGTCGCCCGGCCGGCGGTCGAGCTCGACCGGGTCGTACGCGCGCTGCACCCGCACATCGGCGCGCGGCTGGACGACCTTGGCGTCCGGCGCGCGCGGCCCGTCGACGAGGAGCTCCCGGCGGGGCGCTTGGCCGCGGCCGACGGACGGCTGCTGCTCGGCTGCGCCGCCGGCGCGCTGGAGCTGCTCGAGGTCCAGCCGCCCGGCGGGCGCCCCATGGACGCGGCCGCCTACGTGCGCGGTCATAGACTCTCGGGGTGATGCCCGCCGCCACCGCCGCCCGCCGGCGGCCGGCCACCCCCGCTCGCCGGGCCGCCTACGCCGTCCTGCGCCGGGTCTTCGAGGACGGCGCCTGGGCCGACCGCGCGCTGCACGCCGCCGCCGGCGGCCTGGACGCGCGCGAGCGCGCGCTGGCCACGCGGCTGGCCTACGGCGCGGTCCAGCGCGCCGGCACGCTCGACCACGTGGCCGAGCGCCTGGCCGGCCGCCCGATCGACCGCCTCGACCCGCCGGTCCGCGCCGCGCTGCGCCTCGGGCTGTTCCAGCTGCTCTACCTCGACGCCATCCCCGACCACGCCGCGGTCGACTCGTCCGTGGCGCTCGCCCGGGCGGACGCGCCGCGCGCCGCCGGGCTGGTCAACGCGGTGCTGCGCCGCGCGACGCGCGAGGCGATCGCCTTCGACGACGACACGCCCCAGGGCGCCGCCCTGAAGCACTCGGTCCCGCCGTGGCTGGCCGAGCGCTGGTTCGCCGAGCTGGGGCCCGGCGAGGCGCGCGCCCTGCTCGCGGCGATCAACGAGCCGGCCGAGGCCGCGCTGCGGGCGAACACCCTGGTGACCACGCGCGACGCGCTCGTGGCCCGCGTGCCCGGGCACGCGGCGGCGGACGATCCCGAGGCGATCGTCCTCGACGCGCCGTTCGATGCCCATGGCGACGCGCTGTTCGCCGCCGGCGCCTACCACCCGCAGTCGCGCGCCTCGCAGCGCGTGGCGCGCGCGGTCGACCCGCGGCCGGGCGAGCGCATCCTCGACCTGTGCGCGGCCCCGGGCGGCAAGACGACCCACCTCGCCGCGCTCATGGGCGGCGACGGCGAGGTCGTCGCCGTCGAGCGCCACACCGGCCGGGCGAACGCGCTCGTGCGCACGGTCGCCCGCCTGCGCGCCGACGGCGTCGTGCGCGTGGAGAACGCCGATGCCACCGACCCGCGCCGCGACGGGCCGTTCGACCGCGTCCTGGTCGATCCGCCGTGCAGCGGCCTGGGCACGCTGCAGTCGCGCCCGGACCGGCGCTGGCACGCCACCCCCGACGCGCCGCTCGAGTTGCAGGCGGCGATCCTCGACGCGGCGGCCGCGGCGACCGAGCGCCGCCTGGTCTACGCGACGTGCACGATCTCGCGCGCCGAGAACGACGACCAGGTCGCGGCGTTCCTGGAGCGCCACCCGGACTTCACGCTGTCCGCCACGCACGTCACGCTCCCGCACCGTGACGCGACCGACGGCTTCTACATCGCGACGCTCGACCGTGCCTGAGGAACCTCCCGTCCTGCCGCGCCCCGTCTGCCCGCACTGCGGCGAGCCGTGGCTGCGCCCGACGAACCTCGCCGGGCGCTATCGCTGCGTGAACTGCCTGCACCGCTACGAGCTGCGCTCGGTGTGCCCGAACTGCGGCCAGCACTCGACGATCGTGCGGATGTCCTCGACCGCCACCACCACCTGCCAGAGCTGCGGCGACTCGATGCTCCTGCCGATATGAGCGTCGCTCCCTCGATCCTCAGCGCCGACTTCGCGCGGCTCGGCGAGCAGGTGGGAGAGGTGCTCGACGCCGGCGCCCAGCTCATCCACGTCGACGTCATGGACGGGCACTTCGTGCCGCCGATCACGATGGGGCCGATCGTCGTCGACGCCCTGCGCGAGCAGGTCCACGCGGCGGGCGCGAAGCTCGAGGTCCACCTCATGGTCGAGCGCCCCGAGCGCCAGGTCGAGGCGTTCGCCGAGGCCGGCGCCGACCGCATCCTCGCCCAGGTCGAGGCGACGCCGAACCTGCGCTACGCGATCGACGCGATCCGCCGCCGCGACGTCGCCGCCGGCGTGGTCGTCAACCCGGGCACGCCGGTCGAGGCGGTCGCCGAGGTGCTCGACGAGATCGAGCTCGTCCTGTGCATGACGGTCAATCCCGGCTGGGGCGGCCAGCCGTTCATCGCCCAGTCGCTGGACAAGCTGCGGCGCCTGAAGGCGCTGGTCGGCGAGAAGGCGGCCATCGAGGTCGACGGGGGCGTCGACCTCGAGACGATCGGGCCGTGCGCGCAGGCCGGCGCGTCGGTGTTCGTGGCCGGCACGGCGGTGTTCGGCGCCGGCGACCCCGCCCGCGCCTTCAGGGAGCTCTCCGCCGCCGCGTTGGCGGGATAGCCGTACCTCCGGCCCGTATGCGGGTCGCCACACTTGGGTTCGTGGCCACCTCCGTGCTCATCGTCGACGACCACCCGAGCTTCCGGGCGACCGCCCGGCTGCTGCTCGAGGCGGAGGGCTACGAGGTGGTCGGCGAGGCGCCGGACGGTCTGAGCGCGATCACGGCCGCGCGCGAGCTGCGCCCCGACCTCGTGCTGCT
>DASXRF010000496.1:0-2119 GCA_036506755.1 Solirubrobacteraceae bacterium
CCCCTCGCGCCGGTCGGTCTCGCGCAGCCCGTGTCGCAGCAAGAACGCCCGGGCGACCTCGTCGGCCTCGGCGACGAGCAGCCCGCTCGCCACGAGCGCGCGCGGCGGCGCGGTCATCCGCTCGGCGAGCGTCAGCAGCAGCGAGCGCACCAGGTTGGCCAGCATCACCGGCGCCGCGGGGACGGCGTCGGTGCGCAGGTCCCACCGGCGCGCCTCGACGGCCACGCCGTTGACCGCCGCGTTGGTGCGCGTCGCCGCGACCGCCTCGCGCTCGTGGTCGACCCCGAGCACGGGCGCGAAGCCGAGCTTGGCGGCGGTAATGGCCAGCACGCCCGACCCGCAGCCGACGTCGACGAGCGCGCCGCGCGGCTCGACGCCGAGCAGCAGCTCCAGGCACAGCCGCGTCGTCGCATGGCCGCCGGTGCCGAAGGCCTGACCCGGGTCGATGACCACCTCGGGCAACGCGCCCTCGGCGGGCGCATGCCAGGGCGCGCGCACGAGCAGCCGGTGGTCGACGAGCACGGGCCGGTGGAACGCCCGCCAGCGCTGCGCCCAGTCGTCGCCGACCTCGCTCGTGCTGACGTCGACGAGCGCGCCGCCGGCCGCCGCCCGCAGGTCGGGCAGCTCCGGCAGCTCCCCGGGCGCGCCGTAGACGGCGTACTCGACCAGCCCCTCGTCGGGCAGGTCGACCTCCTCGACGCCCGTCGGCGCCAGCGCCAGCAGATCGGCCAGGGCGACCTCGGCGTCCTGGCGGCGCACGCGAACGGCCAAGCGGATCATCCGTGCGCGAGACTAGGGCGCATGTGGCCACCCGAGGCGCTCGAGTTCCTGCGCGAGCTCGAGGCCAATAACGACCGCGACTGGTTCAAGGCCAACCGCGCCCGTTACGACGCCCACCTGCTCGAGCCGGCGCGCGAGCTCGCGGACGAGCTGTCGGACCTCGGCTCGCCGCACTTCTTCCGGCCCTACAACGACACGCGCTTCCACGCTCGCCCGCCGATCAAGGAGCAGCTCGGCGTGGCCATCGGCTACGGCGGCGCCGGCGGCTTCTACGTCGAGCTCTCGCTGGACGGGCTGCTCGTCGCCGCCGGCATGCACCAGCCGGCGAGCGACCAGCTCGACCGCTACCGGCGCGCGGTCGACGACGGGCGGCGCTCGGCCGCCTTCGAGCGCGCGGTCGAGCACGCCGAGGCCGGCGGCCTGGAGCTGGCGCCGCCCGGCCTGAAGACCGCGCCGCGCGGCTACGCGACCGACCACCCCCGCATCCGCTTCCTGCGGCTGCGCGAGCTGACCGTCTACCGGCGCCACGCGCTCGAGCCGTGGCTGCACACGCCCGAGTGCGACGCGCGCGTGCGCGCCGAGCTCGAGGCCGCGCAGCCCCTCGTCGTCTGGCTGTCCGAGAACGTGGGTCCGTCGCAACGCGGCCGCTGATCAGCGCCGCCCCGCGAGGAACACGTCGAACCAGGCCAGCACGCGCCGGTACGCCTCCGCCGCCGCCGGGGCGTTGAAGCGCGGTCCGGTGTCGTTGAAGAAGGCGTGATCGGCGCCGCCGAAGGTGACGAGCTCGTGGCGCAACCGCGCCGCTCTCAGCGCCGCCCGCGCCGCGGGGCGGGTGGCGCCCACGCGGGCGTCCAGCGATCCGTAGACGGCGAGGACCGCTGCACGTGAGCGCCCGAGGTCGCCGTTCTCCGGGAAACGCCCGTAGAAGGGCGCCGCCGCCGCCAGCCGCCGCGCGCCCGCCGCGAGCAGCTCCACACCATGCCGTCGCCGCGTGCGCTAAGCGCGCGAACGACGTTCGCGCAAAGGATCGACGCAGTCGATCCTCACGCCCGCAATGAGCGTCGCAACTTGGCGAAGATCGACTCGTCCGAGCGCAGGTTCTCGTCGGTGATCGAGTCGGCCAGCTCCTCGAGCAGGCGGCGCTGGTCGCGCGACAGGCGGCGCGGGATGACGACGTTGACGACGATGCGCAGGTCGCCGCGCGCGCGGCCGCGCAGCGAGGGCATGCCGTGCGCGCGCAGGACGATCTCCTCGCCGGGCTGCGTGCCCGCGGGCACCTCGACCTGCTCGTCGCCCTCCAGCGTCGGCACCGTGAAGCGCCCGCCCAGCGCGGCGACCG
>DASXRF010000497.1:0-4609 GCA_036506755.1 Solirubrobacteraceae bacterium
CCAGGACCGCGCCGTGCGTGAACGGCGACGACGGGTCGATCGACAGCACGCCGATCTGGCGGTCCTGCGCGCGCCGCGCCTTGGTCAGCGCTCCGATCAGCGTCGACTTGCCGACGCCGGGCGGGCCGGTGAAGCCGAACACCGCCGCGCGCTCGCGCGCGCGATCACGCTCGTCGAGAACGAGGACCCCGACGGCTACGAGGTCGTCCGCGAGATCTACCCGCGCACCGGCCGCGCCGCCGTATTCGGCTTCACCGGGCCGCCGGGCGTCGGCAAGTCGACGCTGATCGGCGCGCTGACCAAGGCGCGCCGCGCGCAGGGCCGCCAGGTCGCGGTCCTGTCCGTCGACCCCTCGTCGCCGTTCACGCACGGCGCGGTCCTCGGCGACCGCATCCGCCTGTCCGAGCACTTCCTCGACCCCGGCGTGTTCATCCGCTCGATGGCCAACCGCGGCGCGCTCGGCGGGCTGAGCGAGGCGGCGCTCCAGGCCGCCCTGCTGATGGACGCCGCGGGCCGCGACGACGTGTTCGTCGAGACGGTCGGCGTGGGTCAGGCCGAGGTCGACGTCATCGACCACGCCGACACCGTCGTGCTGGTCCTCATGCCGGGCTCCGGCGACTCGATCCAGGCGCTGAAGGCCGGCGTGATGGAGATCCCGGACGTCATCGTCGTCAACAAGGCCGACCATCCGCTCACCGACACGATGGTCCGGGAGATCCGCGGCGTGCTGAGCCTCGCGCCGCAGAAGGGCTGGCGCGTGCCGATCATCAAGACCGAGGCCACGCGCGGGACGGGCATCGACGAGCTCGTCACCAAGCTCGACGAGCACCGCGCGCACATCGAGGCCGAGGGCACGCTGTCCGAGCGCCGCCGGCGCAACCTGCGCAACGAGGTCCTCGCCCTCGCCGCCGCGCGCCTGCGCCGCCGCCTCGAGGAGGAGCTGCGCGAGGACGAGGAGTTCGCGCGCCTGCTCGACGAGGTCGTCGCCCGGCGCCTGGACCCCGCCAGCGCGGCGACGACGCTACTCGAGCGGACGACCGCCGACGCGTAGCGCGCCGGCGCGCCGGCCGCGCGCCTCGCGCGCGCCGAGCGCGGCGAGCGCCACCACCACGGCGGCCGTGCACGCGACCGCGCCGCCCGACAGCTCGCCGCCGAAGCGCCGCAGCACGCGCGCGGCGGCGCCCCACGGCACGTCGCCGGCCGGCGGTGCGAGCGTCGCCTGGCCCAGCCGCGCCCCGGCGAGCAGCCACGCCGAGCCGGCGAGCGTCAGCGCCGCCAGCGCGGCGCCCGCGCGGGGCGCGAAGCGCAAGCCCCAGGCGGCGAGCGCGCCGGCGAGCGGCAGCACCGGCACGAGCAGCCGCGCCGGTCCCCACGCCCCGTGCAGGGCGGGCGCGAGCAGCGCCGCGACGAGCACCTGCGCGGCGCAGATCGCCGCCAGGAACTCCGCCGCGACCTCGACGTCGATCTGCTCGCGCACCGCGACCGCGAGCCGGTCGCGGTGGGAGCGCCACAGCAGCCACAGCGCGTAGAGGGCGAGCGCCGCGAACGGCGCCCAGACCAGCAGCCCGGCGTCGCGATCGAGCCAGACGCCGACCAGCCGCGGCGCGCGCGCCGCCAGGTCGGCGGCCGACTCCAGCCCGGTCGGCGAGCCGGGCGCCCGCGACGCGGCGTAGGGCGTCAGCCCGCCGAAGAGGCGGTCGTGCAGCGTGACGAACAGCACGCCCGAGAAGAGCATGAGGTCCAGCGCGGCGAGCGCCGCCCAGCCGCGCGAGCGCCGGCGCAGCCAGCGCGCCAGGACGACCGCGCAGACCGCTCCCGCGCCGGCCAGCTCGACGGCCAGCCACGGCACCGCGGCGATCGCCCCGGCGCACGCGACGGCCAGCGCCAGGCGCGGGCGCTCGCGCAGGGCGAGCGCGGCCAGCGCCGCGGCGCTCAGCGCCAGCGCCCCGGCGCCCTCGGGCGAGACCGAGGTGGCGGCGATCAGCGCCGGCGGCGAGAGGCCGGTGACCAGCGCCGCCGCGCTGGCCCACGGCTCGGGCACCAGCCGGCGTGCGAGCGCGGCGCCGAGCACGAACGCCAGCGCGAGCAGCGCGGCGAGCCAGAGCTCGACGAGCACCGGCCCGCCCAGCGCGTAGGCCGGCGCGACGAGCAGCGGGAAGCCCAGCCCCTGCGGCTCAACGAGCCGGCCGTCGACCGGCTCGGCGGTCGGCCGCAGCGCCCGGTCCGAGAACGAGCGCCACGCCCCCGCGCGGTACTCGTCGCGCAGGTCGACGAAGCCGTCGGAGGCGATCGACTCCGCGCTGAGCAGCACGTGCGCCTCGCGCGGCGCGAAGCGCTCGCCCGCCGTGGCGTCGACGCCGAGCGTCGCCGCGTAGGCGCCGAAGAGCACCAGCCACAGGGCGATCGCCCGTCTCACGCACCCAGCGCGCGGGCGATCACCATCTGCTGCACCTCGTCGGTCCCCTCGCCGATCGTGAGGATCTTGGCGTCCCGGTAGAAGCGGCACACGGGGTACTCCTCGATGTAGCCGTAGCCGCCGTGGATCTGCACCGCCTCCTCGGCGCAGCGCACGGCCAGGCGCCCCGTCTTGAGCTTGGCCTGGGCGGCGGTCAGCGTGAACTGCTCGCCGCGGTCCTTGAGCCGCGCCGCCTTGTAGACGAGCAGCCGCCCGGCCTCGATCTCCGTGCTCATGTCGGCGAGCTTGCCCTGGATGGCCTGGAACTTCGAGATCGGCTGGCCGAAGGCCTTGCGCTCGCGCGCGTAGGCGAGCGCCTGGTCGAGCGCGCCCTGCGCGAGCCCGACGCCCATGGCGGCCACGCCGATGCGCCCGATGTCGAGGATGTGCAGGAACTGCCGGAATCCCGCGCCGCGCGGGCCGAGCAGGTGCTCCTCGCCCACGCGGCAGTCGGTGAACGTCAGCGGCCGCGTGTCCGAGGCGTTCCAGCCCATCTTGCGGTACGGCTCGCCCTGCTCGTAGCCGGGCGTGCCGTTGGGGACGACGAAGTTCGAGATCTCGTCGTCGCCGGTGCGCGCGGTGATCGTGACGACGCCCGAGATGTCGGTGCCCGCGTTCGTGATGAACTGCTTGGCGCCGTTGATGACCCACTCGCCGTCGTCGCGCACCGCGCGCGTGCGGGTGTTGCCGGCGTCCGAGCCCGCCTCGGGCTCGGTCAGGCCGAAGGCGCCGAGCCGGCGCCCGGAGCACAGCTCGGGCAGCCACCGGCGCTTCTGGTCCTCGTTGCCGAACAGGTAGATCGGCTGGGTGCCCAGCGAGGTGTGCGCGCACAGCGTGATCGCGACGCTGGAGTCGATCCGCGTGAGCTCCTCGACCGCCAGCGCGTAGGCCAGCGTGTCGCCACCTCCGCCGCCGTACTCCTCCGGGAACGGGATGCCCATGAGCCCGAGCTCGCCGAGCTTGCCGACGATCTCGTAGGGGAAGCGCTTGTGCCGGTCGAGCTCCTCCGCGACCGGCGCGACCTCGTTGACGGCGAAGTCGCGGACGGTGCGCTGCAGGAGCCGGTGGTCGTCGCTGAGTTCGAAGTCCATGTCAGGCATCATCCCGGCACATGCGCATCGGCGTGCTCACCGGCGGGGGGGACTGCCCGGGCCTCAACGCGGTCATCCGCGCGATCGTCCGCAAGTCGACGCTGCACTACGGCCACGACGTGATCGGCTTCCGCGACGGCTGGCGAGGGCCGCTGGAGGGCGACGCCTTCGAGCTGACGCTCGCGTCGACCCGCGGCATCCTGCCGCGCGGGGGAACGATCCTGCGCTCGTCGCGCACCAACCCGTTCAAGCGCGCGGACGGCGTCGACCAGATCCGCGCGAGCTTCGAGCGCCTCGGCGTCGACGGGCTCATCGCGATCGGCGGCGAGGACACGCTTGGCGTGGCCAACCGCCTGCACGGCGAGCACGGCATCCCGATCGTCGGCGTACCCAAGACGATCGACAACGACCTCGGCGGCACCGAGATGACGTTCGGCTTCGACACCGCCGTCCAGGTCGCCACCGACGCGATCGACCGGCTGCACACGACCGCCGAGAGCCACAACCGCGTGCTGGTGCTCGAGGTCATGGGCCGGCACGCCGGCTGGATCGCGCTGCACAGCGGGATCGCCGGCGGCGCCGACGTGATCCTCATCCCCGAGCGCCCGGTCGACCTCGACCACGTCTGCGAGGCGATCCGCGCCCGCCACCGGCGCGGCAGCTTCTTCTCGATCGTGGTCGTCGCCGAGGGGGCGGTGCTCGACGACGGCCCCGAGGCGATCGGCGCGCAGACCGACGAGTTCGGCCACGCGCGCCTCGGCGGCGTCGGCGACCGGATCGGGCGGGAGATCGAGCGCCGGACCGGCTACGAGACCCGCACCACGGTGCTGGGCCACATCCAGCGCGGCGGGACGCCTACGGCCTTCGATCGCGTGCTGGCGACAAGATTCGGCGTTGCGGCGATCGACGCCGCTGACGCCCGCCGCTGGGGCACGATGCCCGCGCTGCGCGGTGGGCGCATCGAGCTCGTCGATCTCGCCGAAGCCGTCGCGTCATTGCGCACGGTCTCCGAGGCGGACTACCACGTGGCCGACTCGCTGATCGGCCTGCCGCGTGCGTGAAA
>DASXRF010000498.1:0-1550 GCA_036506755.1 Solirubrobacteraceae bacterium
GCGCGGGTGGCCTCCGTGCGCGCCTTCAACCGCTTCTTCACCCGGCGGATCGGCGTGCTGCAGGAGGGGTTGCTCCACACGCCGTACTCGCTCACCGAGGCGCGAATCCTCTTCGAGCTCGGCCAGCGCGACACGCTCGCCGTCGCCGACCTGCGCGCCGAGCTCGGGCTCGACGCCGGCTATCTCAGCCGCCTGCTCGCCCGCCTCGCGGGCGCGGGCCTGGTCGCCCGCCGGCGCGCCGAGCACGACGCGCGCCGCCAGGAGGTCGCCCTGACCGCCAGCGGCCGGGCCGCCTGCGCCGACCTCGACGCACGCTCGGGGCGCGAGATCGGCGCGCTGCTCGCCGCGCTCGCCGACGACGACCAGGACCGGCTCGTCGCGGCGATGGACGAGGTGCGGGACGTGCTCGACGAGGCGCCGCCGCCCGTCGCCTACGTGCTGCGGCCTCCGCGCGCCGGCGAGTACGGCTGGATCGTCGCCCGCCATGGCGCGCTCTACGCGCGCGAGTACGGCTGGGACGAGACCTTCGAGGCGCTCGTCGCCCGGATCGTCGCCGACTACGTCGACCGTCGCGACGCCGCCCGCGAGGCCGCCTGGATCGCCGAGCTGCGCGGCCGGCCGGTGGGCTGCGTCCTGTGCGTCGCCAAGGACCGCGACACCGCGCAGCTTCGCCTGCTGCTCGTCGATCCGGCGGCGCGCGGCCTGGGCATCGGCGGCCGGCTCGTCGAGGAATGCCTGCGCTTCGCGCGCGCCGCCGGCTATGCCGAGCTCACGCTGTGGACCAACGACGTGCTGACCGACGCCAGGCGGATCTACGAGCGCGCCGGCTTCACGCTGGTCGACGCCGAGCCGCATCGCAGCTTCGGCCGCGACCTCGTCGGCCAGCACTGGGCGCAGAAGCTGTAGAACCTCGCCCCATGGGTCTACGTGAGGCGCGAGAGCGCACCGTGCGAGAGCACATGGAGTCCGAGAACCGCCACGACTTCGACGTCACCATGGCGACGTTCCACCACGCGCGCTACGAGATCATCCCGACCGGCGAGGTCTACGACGGCCCCGAGGAGGTCGCGCGCTACTTCGCCGAGAGCCGCGCCGCCTTCCCCGATCAGCGCAACGAGCCGATCGCCCTGCACCACGCCGACGACGCGGTCGTCGCCGAGTTCACCCTGCTCGGCACGCACGAGGGCCCCTTTCGCGGCGTCCCGCCGACGGGCCGCGCCTTCGAGTGCCGCTGCGTCGCGCTCTTCCTCTTCGAGGACGACCGCCTCGTCTGCGAGCGCGTCTACTTCGACTCGATGACGATCCTGCGCCAGCTCGGGCTCGTCGGCGAGTAGCCGGCTACGCCTCGTGGCCCGGCGGGATGACGCGGGCCTGGCGGAAGGTCAGCGCCGCGGCCGTCGCGTCGTGGCGCCCGGCGACCGGATCGAGCAGGAAGCCGACGTGGTCGCCGGCGTCGAAGCGGTCGAGCACCAGCCCGACGAACCAGCTCGGGCACGCCTCGAGGATCGGCACGCCCTCGGGACCCTCGTGCCAGGCGGTCTGCGCGAACT
>DASXRF010000499.1:0-2059 GCA_036506755.1 Solirubrobacteraceae bacterium
TCACGCAGTACGCCTGGGTCGACGAGGCCGTCGGCGGCGGCAAGTCCTATACGGGCTGGCAGTCCGGTCTCATCGACCGCGACGGCAACCCGAAGCCCTCGCTCGCCCACGCCACCCACCCCTTCTGGGTCGACCTCGCCCGGCAGACGATCTGGGGCCAGGTCCGTCCGGGCGACGCCCACGAGGTCGACGTCCGGTGGCGTCCCGCCGGGGCGAGGGCCACGTGGAGACGGCTGGCCCACGTGAGGACGCGG
This sequence comes from Solirubrobacteraceae bacterium, assembly GCA_036506755.1. Taxonomy (GTDB): domain Bacteria; phylum Actinomycetota; class Thermoleophilia; order Solirubrobacterales; family Solirubrobacteraceae; genus DASXRF01. The sequence goes on from DASXRF010000499.1 coordinate 255, forward strand.
CCGGACGGAACCTGGTCGCTGCGCACGCGCATCGCTCCGTTCGCCTCGTACCGGGCGGTGAGCGGCGACGGCGAGACGAGCGCCACCGTCGTGGCGTCACCGCCCTCCGTGTCGAGCCGGCGCTCGGCGATGACCGCCACGGGCGGCGTCGCGGTGCGCGGCGTCGGCTCGAAGCCGGGGGCGCGCATCCCGCCGTCGTTCCTCGGCCTGTCGGTCGAGTACGGGTCGGTCCCCGACTACATCGGCTCGACCGATCGGGCCAACCGGACGTTCGCCCGGCTCATGACGACGCTGCGCCGCGCGGGCCATGGCGCGCCGCTGTTGCGCTTCGGCGGCGCGTCCACCGACGAGACATGGTGGAACCCGGACGGCGCGCCGCGGCCGCCCGGCGTCACCACCGACATCACGCCGGCGTGGATCTCGCGGCTGCGCGCGTGGGAGGCCCACGCGCACACCCCGCTCGTCCTCGGGCTGAACCTCGCGAGCGACGCTCCCGCCAACGCGGTCGACCTCGCGCGCGCCGCGGTGGCCGGCCTGCCCTCGGGCAGCGTGAAGACGCTCGAGATCGGCAACGAGCCGGACCTGTATGCCGAGGGGCGCTCCACGGGCTCCGGCCCGCCGACGGTCCGCGCACAGAGGCGTCCGGCCGGCTACGACTTCGGGCAGTACCTGGGCGACCTCGATCGCTACGTCTCGGCGCTGGCGCCGGCGACGCGCGGCGTTCCGCTTTCCGCCGCGGCGTTTGCGTCGCCCTGGTGGGACGACCACGAGGACGACGTCCTCAAGCACGAGGGCCGCGCCGTGCCCGTCTACTCGACGCGCGCCTATCCGCTGCAGACGTGCGACCCGTCGAGGCGCCGACGCGACGCAGGCCGCATCATCCGCAGGCTGCTCTCGAACGAGCTGTACGCGCCGACGGTCGCGCGCGCCGTCCAGCTCGTCGCCGGCGCGGCCGCGCGCGGCGCGGCCGTGCGCGTGTCCGAGCTCAACTCCGCCATCTGCGGAGGGCTGCGCGGCGTGAGCGACAGCTTCGCCTCGGCGCTGTGGGGCATCGACGTCCTGTTCGGACTCGCCGACGCGGGCGTGCGCAACGCCCTGTTCCACGCCTGGACCGGCTCGCACGGCGCCCCCGTGGACTTCGCGTTCGCCGCCGGCCACGTCGTCGGCCGTGTTCACCCGCTGTTCTACGCGATGCTGCTCTTCGAGCGCGCCGCGCCTCGTGGCTCGCGCCTGCTGCCGATCGGACCGACCCCAGCCGGCTCGCCGCTGAAGACCTGGGCGACCATCGACCCCGCCGGCACGCGCCGCATCGCCGTGATCAACAAGGACCCGCGCGCCACGTCGGAGCTGGTCGTCCGCGTGCCGGGCCGACCCGGCCGGGCTGCCGTCGAGCGGCTCACCGCGCCGTCCCTGCGCTCGACGAGCAACGTGACGCTCGCCGGCCAGAGCTACGGGACGACGACGACCGATGGGCTGCTACGCGGGCGGCGGCGTGCGGAGGCGCTCGTCGAGCGCCGCGGCGCCCTGCGCGTGTGGATGCCGCCGGCGAGCGCGGCGCTCATCACCGTGCCCGCGGCTCGGCGCTAGCGTCGTGATTCGTTGATTCGGTTGCGGTTGCGGGCGATCGATTCGAGGTCTGGTCGGCGGTCTTGGTCCAGACGAACGGCTTGGGGTCGTCGTTCCAGGTTTCGATCCAGGCGCGGGTGTCGGCGTTGAGCTGACGGACCGAGCGGTGCGCGCCGCGGCGCGGCAGCTTGGTCGTCAGCTCGGCGAACCAGCGCTCGACGAGGTTCAGCCACGACGAG
>DASXRF010000500.1:0-13737 GCA_036506755.1 Solirubrobacteraceae bacterium
GCCGTCGGCGAGCGCCGCGAGGTCGTGCCGCCGCTCGACCTGGTGCGCGTCAACAACGACGGGATCGCCTTCGGCTTCCTCGGGGGCGGCCAGACCCTCGTCGTCGTCGCCGTGGCCGCGGCGCTCGTCGGGCTCGTCGTCTACTTCGTGATCAACGCCGGGCGGCCGCTCGTCTGGCTGCCCACCGGACTGCTGCTTGGCGGCGCCGTGGGCAACGTCTTCGACCGCGTCCGCGACGGCGCGGTCACCGACTTCCTCAAGGTGCCCCACTGGCCGGCCTTCAACCTCGCCGACATGGCGATCACAGCAGGCGTGATCGCGCTCGTGCTCTCGCTCGATGCGGGTCGCGGTCACTGACGAGCAGGCCGGCGAGCGCCTCGACGTCGTGCTCGGCGAGGCGCTGGGCTCGCGCGCCCGCGCCCAGCGCCTGATCGACGCGGGCCGGGTCACGGTCGACGGCGCCGTGCGCCCCAAGCGCCACCGCGTGCACGCGCACGAGGTCATCGAGGCGGCCGACGACGAGGCGTCCCGCACCGCGCCCGTCGCCGAGGAGGCCGTGCCCTTCGTGGTGGTCTACGAGGATGAGGCGCTGCTGGTCGTCGACAAGCCGGCGGGCGTCGTCGTCCACCCGGCGCCGGGCCACGCGACGGGCACGCTCGCCCAGGCGCTCGGGCTGACCGGGCGCGCGGGCATCGTGCACCGCCTTGATCGCGACACCAGCGGGCTGCTCGTCGTGGCGAAGACCGACGCCGCCCACCAGGCCCTGCAGCGGGCGATCCAGCGCCGCGAGGTCACGCGCGAGTACCTGGCGCTCGTCGAGGGGCGGCCGCCCGCGCGCAGCGGCACCGTCGACGCGCCGATCGGCCGCGACCGGCGCGCCCGCACGCGCCACTCGATCGAGACGGACACGCCGCGCGCCGCCGTCACCCACTTCACGGTCGAGCGGCTCCTGCCCGAGCACACGCTCCTGAGGGTGCGCCTCGAGACCGGCCGCACCCACCAGATCCGCGTGCACCTGCAGGCGATCGGCCACCCGGTCGCCGGCGACCCCGAGTACGGCGGGCGCGCGGGCGAGCTCGGGCTGCGGCGCCAGTTCCTCCACGCCGCGCGGCTGGCCTTCGCGCACCCGCGCACCGGCGAGCGCGTCGACCTGCGCTCACCGCTGCCGGCGGACCTGTGCGCCGCGCTCAGCCGCGCCGGCGGGTGAGCCAGACCTCGGTCTCGTAGGGCTGGCGCAGCTCGCCGTCGGGGACCAGCGCGGCGACGCGGCGCAGCACGGCGTCGCGGTCGGGGCGCGAGGCGACGTACGAGATCGAGGCGACGTAGGCGAGCACGCCCTCGCGGTCGGAGACGTGCACGAACGGCACGCGGTGCTCGGCCATCGGCTCGAAGGCGGGGTGGCCGGCGAGCGTCGGCACCCCGCGCGCGCCGAACGCCGGGTGCTCCGGGCGCAGCGAGCGCAGGAGCTCGCCGAGCGCCCGCGCCCAGGGCTCGGGCGCCTGCGCTCGCGGCCACTGCCACAGCAGCGCCACCACGCCGCCCGGGCGCACGACCCGGGCGACCTCGTCGCCGGCGTCGGAGAACCAGTGCCACGCGTCGGCGACGGTCACCGCGGCGACGCTCGCGTCCGGCAGCGGGATCGCGTGCGCGGTGCCGTCGAGGACCTCGGCCGCCGCGGGCAGCCGCGCGCGCATCGCCGGCTGGGGCTCGACCGCCACCACCGCCAACCCCGCCTCGAGCAGGCGTCGGGTGAGCTTTCCCGTCCCGGCCGCCAGATCGAGGACCCGCGCGCCGCCCGGCAGGGCGAGCAGCGACACGACGTCGGACGGGTACTCCGGACGGCCGCGCTCGTAGGCCTCGGCCACGTCGCGAAAGCCGTCGCGGGCGAGCGGATGGAGGCCCATGCTCTCTACACTGGCACGTCGCATCTGTCCCCAACCCGCCCGGAGCTCGTCCGCGGGTCCTGCCCGGCCGCAGAGGCCGGGTCCGCGAGGCGCCGGACGGCAGACGCGAACACACGACGAAAGGACCACATGGCCACCGAGGTGGGCATCCGCGAGCTGCTGGAGGCCGGCGTGCACTTCGGCCACCAGACCCGCCGCTGGAACCCCAAGATGCGCCGCTTCATCTTCGGCGAGCGCGACGGCATCTACATCATCGACCTGCTCAAGACGCAGGCGCTGCTCGAGCAGGCCCAGCGCTTCGCCGACGACGTCGCGCGGCGCGGCGGCACCGTGCTCTTCGTGGGCACCAAGAAGCAGGCCCGCGACGCGATCAAGGAGATCGCCGAGAGCGCCGGCATGCCCTACGTCAACCACCGCTGGCTCGGCGGCCTGCTGACGAACTTCCAGACGATCTCCCTGCGCATCAAGCGCCTGCACGACCTCGAGCGCTACCAGTCCGAGGGCCAGCTCGACCTGCTGCCCACGCGCGAGCGCATGAACGCCCAGGCCGACCTCGAGAAGCTGCAGGCCAACCTGGGCGGCGTCAAGAACATGCAGCGCCCGCCCAACGCGATGTTCGTCGTCGACCTCAAGACCGAGGTCATCGCGGTCAAGGAGGCCCAGCGCCTGCGCATCCCGATCATCGGTCTCGTCGACACCAACTGCGATCCCGACGGCATCGACTACGTGATCCCGGGCAACGACGACGCCATCCGCGCGTGCGCGCTGATCACCAGCGCGATCGGCGACGTCGTGCGCGAGGGCCAGTTCACCTTCCGCGCCGAGGAGGAGGCCGCGCGCCGCGAGGCCGAGGAGCAGGCGCGCCGCGAGGCCGAGGAGCGCGCCCGGCGCGAGGCCGAGGAACAGGCCGCGCGCGAGGCGGCCGAGCAGGCCGAGCGCGAGCGCCAGGAGCAGCTCGTCAGCGGCGGCGAGGGCGAGCCGCGCCAGGACGCCGAGGCCGAGGTCGCCGAGGCGGTCCAGGCGGGCGGCCGCCGGCAGCCCGACCCCCATGTCCCGCAGCGCGCGGACCGCACCGAGCGCCACCGCGACCCCGCCGGCGAGGAGCGCGCCGAGAAGCCCGCCGAGGACGGCGAGCCGATCACCAACGAGGCGCTCGTCGAGAACGGCGTCCTCGACGCGCCGACCAAGGACCAGCAGACCCCGAGCGAGGAAGCGAAGTGACCGACATCACCGTCTCCGCCAAGGACGTCAAGGCCCTGCGCGATCGCACCGGCGCAGGGATGATGGACTGCAAGAAGGCGCTGACCGAGACCGGCGGCGACGTCGAGGCCGCCGTCACCTGGCTGCGCGAGAAGGGCATCTCGGGCGCGGCCAAGCTCGCCGGCCGCGAGGCCACCGAGGGCACCGTCCAGTCCTACATCCACGCCAACGGCAAGGTGGGCGTGCTCGTCGAGGTCGACTGCAACACCGACTTCGTCGCGCGCAACGACGACTTCACCGCCTTCGCCAAGGACGTCGCGCTGCACGTCGCCGCGGCCCGCCCCGAGTTCGTGACCGAGGAGGACGTCCCCGACGCGCGCCGCAGCGAGGAGCTGCGCATCGCCATGAGCCAGATGGAGAACGTGCCCGAGCAGGCGCGCGAGCGCGCGGCGCAGGGCAAGCTCGGCAAGTGGCTCGACGAGGTCGTCCTGCTGCGCCAGCAGCACGTCAACCAGGACAAGCACGGCGGCAAGACGATCGAGGAGCTGCGCGCCGAGCTGTCGGCCAAGACCGGCGAGAACGTCGTCATCAAGCGCTTCTCGCGCTTCGAGGTCGGCGCCTAGCCGCCTTGGCCCCCGCCTTCAAGCGCGTCCTGCTCAAGCTCTCGGGCGAGGCCCTCATGGGCTCGCTCGACTTCGGCACCGACCCCGAGCGCCTCAAGGCGATCGCCGAGCAGATCGCGGCGGTGCGGGCCAACGGCACCGAGCTCGCCATCGTGCTGGGCGCCGGCAACATCTACCGCGGGATGGCCGGCGCGGCGGCGGGCATGGACCGCGCCACCGCCGACTACATGGGGATGCTGGCGATCGTCCTCAACGCCCTCGCGCTGCAGGACGCGCTCGAGAAGCTCGGCATCGACACGCGCGTGCAGTCGGCGATCGAGGTCCAGGAGGTGGCCGAGCCCTACATCCGCCGGCGCGCGATGCGCCACCTCGAGAAGGGCCGCGTGGTGATCTTCGCGGCGGGCACCGGCAACCCGTTCTTCACGTCGGACACCGCGGCGGCGCTGCGTGCGGTCGAGGTCCACGCCGAGGCGCTGCTCATGGCCAAGAACGGCGTCGAGGGCGTCTACACGGCCGACCCGCGCACCGAGCCCGACGCCGAGTTCCTGCCCCACATCACCTACATGGAGGCGCTCGAGCGCCGTCTGCGCGTCATGGACCTGACCGCCCTCACGCTGTGCATGGAGAACGACCTCCCGATCTACGTCTTCAACATGGACGACGAGCACAACATCCAGCGGATAGTGTCCGGCGAACGGGTGGGAACCCTCGTGAGTCATGAGTGAGCTGATCGACGAACTCCTCGCCGACGCCCGCGAGCGCATGACCAAGTCGGTCGAGGCGACGCAGGGCGAGTTCAACTCCGTGCGCACCGGTCGCGCGTCGCCCTCGCTGCTGGACCGCATCCAGGTCGAGTACTACGGCACGCCGACGCCGCTCAAGCAGCTCGCCACCATCCACGCCCCGGAGGCCCAGCTGCTGACGGTGCAGCCCTACGACAAGTCCTCGATCAAGTCGATCGAGAAGTCGATCCGCGACTCCGACCTCGGCCTGAACCCGTCCAACGACGGCAACCTGATCCGGCTGTCGATCCCGGCGCTGACCGAGGAGCGCCGGCGCGAGCTCGTCAAGGTGGTCCGGCACATCGCCGAGGAGGGCCGGGTCAAGATCCGCAACGTCCGCCGCGACGTCATGCACGACCTGCGCGAGCTGCGCGAGGGCGGCGACGTCGGCGAGGACGAGGAGCGCCGCGCCGAGGGCGAGCTCCAGAAGCTCACCGACGCCAAGGTCGCCGATCTCGAGGCCCACCTGAAGGCCAAAGAGGGCGAGATCATGGAGGTTTGACCGCGCACCCGCGGTACGTCGCCATCATCACGGATGGCAACGGTCGCTGGGCGCAGGCGCGCGGGCTCCCGGTCCTGGAAGGACACCGGGCGGGCGCCGACGTCGTCAAGGCGCGACTGCGCGACGCGGTCGACCTCGGCATCGCCGAGCTGACGGTCTACTCGTTCTCGACCGAGAACTGGTCGCGCTCGCCCGAGGAGGTGGCCGGGCTGATGGCGATGTTCGCCGAGCGCATCGAGGGCGAGACGCCCGAGCTGCACGAGGAGGGCGTGCGCATGCGCTTCATCGGCCGCCGGAAGGGCATCCACCCGCAGCTCGTCGAACGCATGGACTGGGCCGAGGAGCTCACGGCGGGCAACCGGCGGATCACGCTCTACGTCGCCTTCAACTACGGCGGGCGGGCGGAGATCGTCGACGCCGCCGCGCGCTTCGAGGGCGGCGACGAGGCCGACTTCGCGCGCCTGCTCTACGCGCCCGAGATGCACGACCCGGACCTGGTGATCCGCACGAGCGGCGAGCGGCGCCTGTCGAACTACCTGCTGTGGCAGTCGGCCTACGCGGAGCTCGTCTTCTGCGATGAGCTGTGGCCCGACTTCACGCGCGAGGCCTTCGAGGCGGCGCTCGAGGAGTACGCGAGCCGCCGGCGCCGCTTCGGCGGCCGGTGATGGCCGCGCGGCGCCGCAACCAGAGCTCGGACCTCGCCGCTCGCGTGCTCGCCGCCATCCCGGCGATCGCCTTCGCGGTGGCGATCGTCGTCGCCGGCGACTGGGTGTTCACCGCCGCGCTGATCGTCCTCGGATGGGTCTGCCTGCACGAGGCCTTCGCGATGCTCGCCGCCGCGCATCCCGTCCGCCTCGCCGGCTTTCTCGGCTTCGCGGGCATGCTCGTCGCCGCGCACCTCGGCGGACCCGACGCCGTGCTGGGCGCGCTGGCCGCGACCGTGCCGCTGACCTTCCTTGTCGCGCTGGTGCAGCCGCGCGCGGGCTCTCCCGGCCTGGCCGTCACCGCGTTCGCGCTCGGCTGGATCGGCGTCGCGCTCGCGCACGCCGTCCTGCTGCGCGACCTGACGCACGGCGGCGGCATCGTGGCCGACGTCCTCGTCGGGACGTTCGCCGGCGACACCGGCGCGTACTTCACCGGCCGCGCCTTCGGGCGCCGGCCGCTGGCCCCGGTCATCTCGCCCAACAAGACGCTCGAGGGCCTGCTCGGCGGGTTCGCCGCCTCGATCCTCGGCGTCGAGGCCGCCGGGCTCTACCAGGACTGGTTCTCCGGGGTCGATGCGCTGCTGCTCGGGCTCGCCGTGGGCGCGGCCGCGCCGCTGGGGGACCTGTTCGAGTCCTACCTCAAGCGCGACCGCGGGGTGAAGGACGCCGGGCGGCTCTTCGGCGCGCACGGCGGCGCGCTGGACCGCCTCGACGCCGTGCTGTTCACCGCGGTGGCCGGCTATTACGTCTGGGTCGCCCTCCTCTGACAAAAGCAAGTTCATCGACGCCCCGTCGTTCGGTGCATCTGCGACGCAGGGAAGGGTCGCGCGCGGGCGGGGCTCTGGCGGGGGCTCCGCCCGCATCAACTCTTAACGGCCGCTGAGCCGGGTTTGGCACCCTGTGGGCCATGCCCCGCCGCCTGCTCGTCCTCGGCTCGACCGGCTCGATCGGCACCCAGGCGCTCGACATCGTCGAGCGCTCGGGCGACCTCGAGCTCGTCGGCCTGAGCGCCGAGCGCTCGTGGGAGGCCGTCGTCGAGCAGGCGCAGCGCTTCGGCGTGGGCCGGATCGCGCTCGCCGACGCCGATGCCGGCGCGCGCGCCGCCGAGGCGTGGACCGCCGGCGAGGTGCTCGTCGGCGCGCAGGGGCTGGTCGAGCTCGTCGTCGCTTCGGGCGCCGACCTCGTCCTCAACGCGCTCGTCGGTTCGGCCGGCCTTGGCCCGACCGTGGCCACGCTGGGGGAGGGCATCGACCTCGCCCTGGCCAACAAGGAGTCGCTCGTCGTCGGCGGCGAGCTCGTCACCGCGCTTGCCGAGGCCACCGGCGCCGCGCTGATCCCGGTCGACTCCGAGCACTCGGCGCTGCACCAGCTGCTCGCCGCCGAGCGGCCGGGGACGGTCGACAAGCTGATCCTCACCGCCTCGGGCGGGCCGTTCCGCGGCCGCGCCCGCAGCGAGCTCGAGGGCGTCACCGTGGAGGAGGCGCTCAAGCACCCGACGTGGGCGATGGGCGGCAAGATCACGATCGACTCGGCGACGCTGATGAACAAGGGCCTCGAGCTCATCGAGGCCCACCACCTGTTCGGCGTGCCCTACGAGCTCATCGACGTCGTCGTGCACCCCCAGTCGATCGTGCACTCGCTCGTCCAGCTGTGCGACGGCGCGTCGCTGGCACACCTCGGCTATCCCGATATGCGCGTGCCGATCTCCTACGCCCTGCATTACCCCGACCGCGTCGACGTGCCGGTGGCGCCCCTCGACCTGCCCGCGCTCGGCGCGCTGACCTTCGAGGCCGTCGACGAGGACGCGTTCCCGGCGCTGCGGCTCGCCCGCGAGGCGGCGACGGCCGGCGGCACGGCGCCGTGCGTGCTCAACGCGGCCAACGAGGTCGCCGTCCATGCGTTCCTCGGCGGACGGCTGCCGTTCCTGGGCATCGCGGCGGTGATCGACGAGACGCTCGCGCGGCTGCCGGCGCAGCCGGTGCGGGCGTTCGAGTCGCTCTACGACGCCGACCGCGAGGCGCGAGCGGTCGCCGGCGACCTCATCGCGGCGCGGGTGGGCTGATGGGCTGGGTCCCCGCCGCCCTCGCGGCCTTCCTGGGCTTCTCGGCGCTGATCATGCTGCACGAGCTCGGCCACTTCGCCGCGGCCAAGGCGGTGGGGATGCGCGTCGAGAAGTTCTCGCTGTTCTTCGGGCCGATGCTCGTCAAGGTGCGCCGAGGCGAGACCGTCTACGGCGTCGCCCCGATCCCGCTCGGGGGCTACGTGAAGATCACCGGGATGAACCCCTACGAGAAGCTCCCGCCGGACGTGGCCCCGCGGGCCTACTTCCGCCAGCCGGTGTGGAAGCGCCTCGTGGTCATCGGCGCGGGGCCGGCGATGAGCCTGCTCGTGGCCTTCGCGCTGCTGTGGGGCATCTTCACGATCCACGGGACGTTCCACGCGACGGGGACCGTCGAGCAGGTCGCGCGCGACGCGCCGGCGACCGGCAAGCTGCGCCCCGGCGACCGGATCGTCGCGGTCGACGGCCGCCGGGGCGACTTCGAGGCGCTGCGCGACCAGGTCAACCGCCATCGGTGCGCGGGCCGCCAGACCAGGCTCTGCGAGGCGGCGACGCCGGCGCGCCTGACCGTCGAGCGCGACGGCAGGACCATCACGCTGCTGTTGCGCCCGCGCTACCAGCCGAGCGCCGACCGGATGCTGCTCGGCTTCACGTCGCACCAGCGGCTCGAGCGCGAGGGGCCGGTCGCCGGCGCCGGCCTGGCCGTCTCGACGATGTGGGACGTGACCACGCAGACGGTCAGCACGATCGGCCGCCTGCTGTTCTCCAGCCAGGCGCGCAAGCAGACCTCGGGCGTGGTCGGCGCCTACGAGGTCACGCGGCAGTCATTCGAGTTCTCGATCACGCAAGCGCTCTTCCTGCTCGGCGTCATCTCGCTGTCGCTCGGCGTGATCAACCTCTTCCCGTTCCTGCCCCTCGACGGCGGGCACATCTTCTTCGCGCTGGCCGAGAAGGTCCGCGGCCGGGCGATCCCGTTCTCGGTCATGGAGCGCGCGAGCGTCGTCGGGATCATGCTCGTGCTCTTCATGTTCGTCATCGGCTTCACGAACGACATCGGCCGGCTCACGGGTGAAGGCTTCGGCGTGCGCTGACTAGAGTCCGCGGTAGTCGATCCGGGGAGGAACCGTGGAATCGGGGACTGCTGCGCGAAGGGCCATCGATGCCGGGACGTTCGCCGAGGCGTTCCGCATCACGGCGGCCAACCGCTCCAACGAGGTGTTCATCCGCACCAAGGGCGACGAGGTGACCGTGACGTGGGCCGAGGCGCGCGAGCGCGTCGACGCGCTCGCCGGCGGGCTGGCGAAGCTCGGGCTCGGGCGGGGCCAGTGCATGGCGATCCTGCTCACCAACCGGCCCGAGTTCCACATCGTCGACCTCGCCGCGGTGACGCTCGGCGCGGCGCCGTTCTCGATCTACATGACCTACTCGCCCGAGCAGATCCAGTACGTCGTCTCGGACGCCCAGGCGCGCATCCTCGTCACCGAGCCGTCGTTCCTGCCGCAGGTGCTCGAGGCGCGCAAGAGCCTGCCCGAGCTCGAGCACGTGATCCTCGTCGAGGGCGAGCACGAGGGCTGCCTGCGCGTGGAAGAGGTCGAGGGCTCGAACCCGGACTTCGACGTCGAGGCGGCGGTCGCGGCGGTCCAGCCCGACGACGTGCTGACGCTGATCTACACGAGCGGCACGACCGGCCCGCCCAAGGGCGTGCAGATCGCCCACCGCAACATGATGGCCGGCGTGCGCTCGACCGAGGACATCATCCACTTCCCCGAGGGCTCGCGGGTGATCTCGTGGCTCCCCGCCGCGCACATCGCCGAGCGCGCCGCCCACCACTACCTGCCGATCGGCTACGGCTTCCAGGTCACCTGCTGCCCGAACCCGCGCGACGTCATGGCCTACCTGCCCGAGGTGCGCCCGCAGTGGTTCTTCGCCGTGCCGCGCATCTGGGAGAAGCTCAAGGCCGGCCTGGAGACCATGCTGGCCGGGCTGCCCGACGAGCAGCGGGCGGGCGCGCAGGCGTCGGTCGACGCGGCCGTCGAGAAGGTCCGCCTCGAGCAGCGCGGCGAGCCGGTGCCCGACGAGCTCGCCGAGAAGGTCCGGAAGGCCGACGAGCAGCTCTTCAGCGGCCTGCGCGCCCACCTGGGGTTCGACCAGGTCGTCGCGGTCAACGTGGGCGCGGCGCCGACGCCGCTCGAGGTCCTCGAGTTCTTCCACGCGATCGGCATCCCGGTCTCCGAGCTGTGGGGGATGAGCGAGACGTGCGGCTCGGGGTCGTGCAACCCGCCCGACCGCATCAAGCTCGGGACGGTCGGGCCGCCCGCGCCGGGCGTCGAGATCAAGCTCGCCGACGACGGCGAGGTGCTCGTCCGCTCCGAGGTCGTGATGCTCGGCTACCGCAACATGCCCGACAAGACCGCCGAGGCGATCGACGCCGACGGCTGGCTGCACACCGGCGACATCGGCGAGTTCGACGATGACGGCTACCTGAGGATCGTCGACCGCAAGAAGGAGATCATCATCAACAAGGCCGGCAAGAACATGTCGCCGGCCTACATCGAGTCGCACCTGAAGGCCTCCTCGCCGCTGATCGGGCAGGTGGCGGTCATCGGCGACGGGCGCTCCTACAACACGGCGCTGATCGTGCTCGACCCCGACTTCGCGCCCGCGTGGGCTGCGAAGAACGGCCTGGACGGCAAGTCGCTGGAGGAGCTGGCCCGCGAGGAGAAGATGCTCGCCGCGGTCCAGGAGGGCGTCGACGCGGCCAACGCCAAGCTGGCCCGCGTCGAGCAGATCAAGAAGTTCCACATCGTCCCCGGCGACTGGCAGCCGGGCGGCGACGAGCTGACCCCGACGATGAAGCTCAAGCGGCGGCCGATCGACCGCAAGTACGCGGAGGACATCGACGCGATGTACGGCGAGTCTCGCTGAGCGGCGAGTCTCGCTAGGCGAGACTCGCTTGCGCGAACTTGGTTCGCGGGTGGGCCAGGGTCCGATGAGGGACGCCGTGCAGCGCGCCGAGCCGGCCGGGGCGCTGTCGCTGGCCACCGACCTGGCCACCGGCCAGCCGGCCGCCGCGCTGCTGCACTCGAGCGGCTGCACCGCGGACGCGTACGAGGCGGCGCTGCTGTACGGCGACGACATCGCGCGAGGCGCGCGCCGGCGCGACCGCCACCCCGGCATGACGGAGTATTAGCCTCTCGGATGTGGTGTCGGTCAGCGACGTGCCGGCGGAGACGCTCGACGTGGCGGGCACGCCGGTCGCGCTGCGCCGGCGGGGCGACGGCCGGCCGCTGCTGTTCCTGCACGGCGCGGGGTTCACGGGCCGCTGGCTGCGCTTCCACGAGGCGCTGGCCGAGGGCGCCGAGGTCATCGCGCCCGAGCACCCGGGCTTCGGCGGCACGGCCGACCAGGAGTGGCTGGAGGGCTTCGACGACCTGGTGCTGCACTACGACGACGTGCGCGCGGCGGTCGGCCTCGACGCGCCCTTCGACCTCGTCGGCTACTCGCTGGGCGGGTGGATCGCCGCCGCCTACGCGGTCGTCCACCCGGACCGCCTGCGCTCGCTGACGCTCGTCGTGCCGGCCGGGCTCGAGCCGCCGGTCGCCGATCCGTTCGGGATGCTCCCCGAGCAGCTCGTCGCGACGATGTTCAACGACCTGGCCAACGTGGGCGAGGTCATGGTCGACCCGGAGGACCTCGACGTCGCCGTGCACCTCTACGAGGAGGCCTCGACGCTCGCGCGCCTGGTCTGGAACCCGCGCTACGACCGCAAGCTGGCGCGGCGGCTGCGGCGGGTGACGTGCCCGGCGCTGGTCGTCGGGGCGGAGAACGACCGCTTCGCCGGCGACGAGCAGGCCGAGCGCTACGCCGCCCTGCTCCCCGCCGGGCGCCTGGAACGCGTTCCCGGCACCGGGCACGCGCTCGTCATCGAGCAGCCCGAGCGCACCGCCCGGGTCATCCTCGACTTCATCGGAGGCGTCGCATGAGCCACCTGCAGTTCTTCCACTTCGGGCTCATGCCCTACCCGCACATCCCGCCCGGCGAGGAGATCGAGTCGACGTGGGTGACGCTGTCCAACAGCCACTACGACCCGGTCGAGGGGCACCGCCTCTACAACGAGTACCTCGACCAGTCGGTCCTCGCCGAGAAGCTCGGCTACGACGGCACGTGCGTCAACGAGCACCACCAGAACGCCTACGGGACGATGCCCGATCCCAACGTGATGGCGTCGCACATCATCGCGCGGACGCAGAAGATCCGCGTGGGGATCATCGGCAACGCGCTGCCGCTGCACGGCAACCCGCTGCGCGTCGCCGAGTCCGTGGCGATGCTCGACGTCGTCTCGGGCGGCCGCGTGATCTCGGGCTTCGTGCGCGGGACCGGCATGGAGTACCACTCGACGCGCTTCAACCCCGCGTTCTCGCGCGAGCGCTTCTGGGAGGCGCACGACCTGATCATCAAGGCGTGGACGCAGCCGGGCCCGTTCGAGTGGCGCGGCAAGCACTACGACATCCCGTACGTCAACCCGTGGCCGGTGCCCTACCAGAAGCCGCACCCGCCGATCTGGCTGCCCGGGCAGGGCTCGATGGAGACGATCGGCGAGGCGGCGCGGCGCCGCTATCCGTTCATGATGGTCTTCGCGCCGATCGCCTTCACCAAGCTCAACTACGACATGTACCGGCGCGCCGCCGAAGAGGCCGGCTACGAGCCCAAGCCCGAGCAGCTGGCGTTCTGCGTCGGCACCTACGTCGCCGAGACCGACGAGAAGGCCCACGAGGAGGCGCGCGACCACATCATGTGGCTCTTCCACAACGGCCTGAAGATCCCCGACTACCACTGGTTCCCGCCGGGCTATGTGACCGGGAAGTCCCTGCGCGGGATGCTCATGGGCAAGGCCAAGTTCAACATGAAGCCGCACACCGAGCTGACCTACCAGGAGCTGCTCGACGAGCAGTACGTGATCGTCGGCTCGCCGCAGACCGTCGCCGAGAAGCTGGCGATCTACACCGAGGAGCTGGGCGCCGGCATCCACGTCGGCGCGGGGATGCAGGTCGGCGACATGCCGCACTGGAAGGTCGTCAAGAACATGACGCTCTTCGCCGAGGAGGTCATGCCGCACTTCCGCCCGCCGGGCAACCAGCCGGCGTGGGAGCGTGGCGAGCCGGTCCCCGGGGCGGTTCAGCCGGACGCCGTTCCCGCCTGAGGGGCGCGGACGGCGATCCACGACTTGGCCAGCGGCCCGAGCCGCTCGGCGACGACCGGCTCGCCGAACAGCGCGGCCAACTCGCGGCGGCGCAGCAGCGCGATCTCCTCCCACGCGCCCGCCGCCCCGAGCCGCCAGTAGCCGCGCCGCGCGCGCACCGGCAGCCAGTGGGCGAAGGGCAGCAGCGCGTGCGGCTCGACGGGGAACGAGAAGGCCGGCGTCTGGACCCACCACCCGCGCGCGATGCGGCGCAGCTCGCGGGCGAAGGCGGCGCGGCGCTCGACCGGGAGGTGCTCGATGACGCTGTTGGAGTAGGCGAGGTCGAAGGCGCCGTCCTCGAAGGGCAGGCGCCCGGTGGCGTCGGCGCGCACGAACGGCCCGGGGTAGGCCGGGCGCTCGACGAGGTCGACGCCCGTGACATCGAGCTCGGGGGCGAGCGCGCGCAGGCCCGCCGACCCGCAGCCGACGTCGACGATCCGCGTGGCCGGCGTGACGCCGGTCAGGCGGACGAACAGCGCGTGGCGCCTCGCGCGCGAGCGCGCCGCGAGCGGATCGGCCAGGCGCGCCAGCGGCCCCCGTGCGGTCCCGTAGACCCCCACGGGGACGAGCCTAGGCGCCGGCTCGCGCCTCGAGCAGCTCGGTCATCGCCGCGAAGGGCACGGGGCGCCCGAGGTGGAAGCCCTGGGCCAGCGGGCAGCCCGCTTCGCGCAGGAAGCGGTGCTGGGCCTCGGTCTCGACGCCCTCGGCCACCGTGGTCATGCCC
>DASXRF010000501.1:0-5378 GCA_036506755.1 Solirubrobacteraceae bacterium
ACGGACATGGGGGTGTCGAAGCGCGGCGCGGAAACCGGCGGCCGCTCGACCGTAGCAGGCCGCAGATCAAGCGTCGTTAAGCCCGAGCACGGCGGCCGTCAGGGCCAGCGCCACCTCGGCGCGCGCCCGCAGCGACGCCCGCAGCACGTACTCGTGCGTCGCGTGCGCGCCGCCGCCGCGCGGGCCCAGCCCGTCCACCGTCACCGGGATCGCCGTGGCGAAGTGCGCCGCGTCGCTCGCCCCGCCGCGCCCGGCGCCGATCACCGGCCGGCCGAGCAGCGCGCCGGCCCGCTCGAGCAGCGGCGCCGTCGCCTCGCGGGCGTCCATCGACGGCCACAGCCGGACCAGCTCGGTGTGCAGCTCGGCCCCGCCGACATCGGCCGGCACCCGCGTGACGACGTCGTCGAAGGCGTCCAGGCGGTCGGCACGCAGGTCGCAGAACAGCTCGCCGCCGCTCGGGACGACGTTGAACGCCTCGCCGGAGTTCAGCACCGTCGGCACGGCGGTCAGGCGGTCCGGGCCCGACGGCGCGTGGGCGTCGGCGACCGCCTGGGCCGCCGCGGCCAGCGCCAGCAGCGCGTTGCGCCCGCGATCGGGGGCCGAGCCCGAGTGCGCCGACAGCCCGGTCGCGCGCACGTGCAGCGTCCCGGCCGCCTTGCGCTTGACGACGACCGCCTCCTCGCCGCCGGGCGCGAGCTGCCCCGCCTCGAAGCACAGGCAGGCGTCGACGCCGGGGAAGCGCTCGACGTGGGCGAAGGGCGCGGTCCGCCACTCCTCGTCGCAGACGAGCAGCAGCGCGACCTCCTCGTAGTCCTCCGGCCGCCCGGCGAGCGCGTTGAGCACCCCGACGGCGAGCACGTCGCCGCCCTTCATGTCGACGGCGCCCGAGCCCACGAGCCGGTCCTGCTCGCGCACGAGCGGGCGGTGCTCGTCGTGGCCGATCACGGTGTCGACGTGGCCGAGCAGCAGCAGCCGCCCACGGCCCCGGCCGGCGAGCCGGGCGACGAGGTCGGGCGCGTGGTCGGGGCTCGAGCACGGCACGCGCTCGACGGCGGCGCGCGCCGGCAGCAGCGCCTGGACGATCGCGAAGACCTCCTCGGCGCCCGGCGCGTCGCCCGACGGCGAGGACACGCCGACGAGCGCCTCGAGCTCGCGCTCGGCCCGGGCGGCGATCTCCTCGGCGCTGGCGGCGATCCAGCCCACGACGCGGACTTCTACCCGGCGAGGCCGAAGTGGCGTCGCAACCGACGGTGGCGCCAGCGGAAGATCGCCTCGAAGAGGAGCGCCTGCACGCCGCCGAGCGCGGCCAGGCGCGGCGTGAAGCGGATCTCGTCGACGACCCGGCAGCCGCCGCCGGGCAGGTCGAGCAGCGTGCGGTCGTGCCACCACGCCGGCGCCGAGGCCAGCCTAGAGCGCTCGCGAAAGCCGCGGCCGGGCGCGTAGGCCTCGAGGACCAGGTCGTCGTAGTCGATCGGCAGCAGCCCGGCCAGCAGCACCCACGAGCGCCCGAGCGCCCCGGCGCGCAGCTCGGCGCCCTCGGGCAGCGTCATCCGCACCCAGGGCGCCAGCTCGGCGTTGACGCCCTCGAAGCTCGCCACCCGCGCCCAGACGTCGCCGCGCGCGGCCGCCAGCCGCGAGGACACGCGGAAGCCGAGCGCCGGGCGGGCCACGGCGCGACGCTACACGCCCCAGCGCTCGAGCGCGGGACGGCCGTGCTCGGACCCCATGACGCCGACGCTGGCGGGCGGCAGCAGGAAGACGCGCCCCTCGCGCGCAGGCAGCGCGAGCCACTGCGCGGTGAGGATCCGCAGCGCGTGGCCGTGGCCGAAGACGAGCACGCGCTCGCCCGCTGACCGGAGGCGCTCGGCGATCAGCGCATCCATGCGCGCGCCGACGTCCTCGACGCTCTCGCCGCCCGGGCAGCCGTCGGTCCACAGATCCCAGCCCGGGCGCGCGCGCTGGATCTCCGCGGTCGTCAGGCCCTCGTAGTCGCCGTAGTCGAGCTCGCGCAGGCGCTCGTCGAGCTCCGGGTCGAAGCCGGCGAGGCGCGCGGTGTCGCGCGCCCGGCGCAGCGGGCTGGAGAGCACCAGGTCGAACGTCACGCCGGCGAGCTTGGGGGCGAGCTCGTCGCCCGCGGCGGCCTCGCCGGCCGGCGTCAGCGGCAGGTCGGTGCGGCCGGTGTGCCGGCGCGAGAGCGTCCACTCGGTCTCGCCGTGGCGCGCCAGCCAGAGCGCGGATTGCATCGCGCGCCTTGCTTACCACCGTGCGCGCGGCGCGAATCACGGGTAGCGAGGGCCCGATGGACCGCGAGGAGCTGCTGGCCGGCCTGCGCCGGCGAGGCCTCGACGACCGCGTCGTCGAGGCGGTCGCCCGCGTGCCGCGAGAGCAGTTCGTCCCCCCGACGTTGCGCGGGCGCGCGTGGGAGGACGGGGCATTGCCCATCGGCGCCGGCCAGACGATCAGCCAGCCGTCGCTGGTCGCCTACATGGTCGCGCTGCTCGACCTCCGGGGCGGCGAGCACGTCCTCGACGTCGGCACCGGCTCGGGCTACCACGCCGCCGTGCTCGCCCAGCTCGCCGCACACGTGTGGAGCATCGAGCGCCACGCCGAGCTGAGCGAGACGGCCGCCGCCGCGCTGCGCGAGGCGGGCGTCGAGAACGTCACCCTCGTCGTCGGCGACGGCTCGCGGGGCTGGCCGCCCGAGGCCCCCTACGACGGGATCAACGTGGCCGCGGCCGTCGAGGGCCCGGTCCCGGAGCCGCTGCTCGGCCAGCTCGCCGACGGCGGCCGGCTCGTCGCGCCCCTGCGCGACGGCGACGAGCGGCTCGTCGTCCTGCGCCGGGAGGGCGACCACTTCGAGCGCTCCGACCACGGGTCCGTGCGCTTCGTGCCGCTGGTGCGCGAGCTGCCGTCCTGAGGGGGCCGGCGTCTATGCTGCGCGGCATGCTCGTGGCCAGCGCCCTCGGCGACTCGCTCGCCCTCGCCGCCGTGTTCTTCGTGCTCTTCCCGGCGGTCGTGACCGGGCTGATCATCTTCGCGATCGGGCAGGGGCTCGGCGAGCGGCGCGCCAACCAGGATTACCGCGGTCGGCGCCGCGGGCAGGGCCCCAGCCAGGGCTAGTGCCGCGTCAGCCAACCTTCGCCCCGTTCGGCGGGCCCTCGCCGCGCCTAGCGCGGCCGTCGCGCTTGAACGTGCCACCAGCATGCCCTGCGCCCACCGCCCACGCCAGGCACGACGATGGCTCCGCCGGCGACGAGGCGAATGTTGCCTGACACGGACTAGCCGGGCGGCGGCCGCGCGGTGGCCGTGACATGATCCGTGCGTGCTCCGCTGGCGGGCGGGGCAGAAATCCGGCATGAGCGAGCACCGAATCGGCCTTCAGCTGCTGGATCGGACCCCGCGGGGGCGGAAGGCGCGGGCTGACCTCCTCTCCGCGCTCGGCGGCGTCCAGGCCACCGAGCCCGACGAGGGCGGGGCCTTCGAGGTCATCCTCGAGTGCAACGGCCAAGACGACGCGCTCCAGCGCGTCTGGGACGCCGTCGCGGCCGCGGGCGCCGACGACCACCTCGTGATCCTCGAGCACCCGCACATCGCCCACCACTGGGAGCACCGCGCACCGAGCGACCAGCCCGCCGCGGGGTGACCCCGGGCGCCGTCGCGGCGTCGCTCACGAGCGGCGTGGGCACCAGCGGGCACCCGGTCCGCCTCGCGCGCCCGCCCGAGGTCGTGATCCTCAGGCTGCGGGCGCGCGGCTCGGCCGCCGCAGGCCGCCGTAGACCTCGATCGTCCGCCGCGCGACGTCGCCCCAGTCGAAGCCCAGCACGTGCTCGGAGGCCTCGGTGACGAGCCGGTCGCGCAGCGCCTCGTCGGTCAGCACGCGCTCGACCATCCGCGCCAGCGCCCGCGGGTCGCGCGCCCGGAAGCGCAGCCCCGCCTCGCGAGGAACGACCTCGCGCAGCCCGCCGGTGTCGGCCACGATGCACGGGCAGCCGCTGGCCATCGCCTCGAGCGCGACCAGCCCGAACGGCTCGTAGAGCGACGGCACCACGCAGAGGTCGGCGATGCGATAGAGCGAGTGCAGGACGTCGTCGCCGATCCAGCCGAGGAACGTTCCGCGTGCGTCGAGGTCGAGGCGCCGCGCCTGCTCGCGCAGAGCCGCCTCGTGGGGCCCCGAGCCGGCAACCAGGAAGCGCACGCCGCCCACCCGGCGGATCACCTGCGGCAGCGCATCGAGGGCGAGCTGGAAGCCCTTCTCGTAGACGAGCCGGCCGCAGAGCAGCACGAGCTTCTCGGCCGGCTCCGCGAACTCGGCGCGCAGCGCGGCGAGGTCGGCGACCGGCTGCAGGTCGGTCGGGTCGATGCCGTTGGGGATGACGGTGACGCCCGCGTCGGGGAGCGCGAAGACGTCGGTCACGTGCTCGCGCATGTAGTGCGAGCAGACGATGACGCGGTCGGCGCGGCGCGCGAAGGCGCGCTCGAGCGCGTGGATCGTCGACTGCGGCGGCTTGTCGACCCAGCCCTGGTGGCGGCCGTGCTCGGTGGCGTGGACGGTGACGAGCAGCGGCGCGCCGGCGCGCCGCGCCAGCCCCGTCGCCGCCCGGCCGACGAGCCAGTCGTGGCCGTGGACGAGGTCGGGCTCGATCTCGGCGACCAGCGCGCGCCCGGCAGCGAGCATGTGCTCGTTCATCTCGCCCACCCAGGCCACGAAGCGGTCGAGGTCCTTCGGGTAGGCCGGCTCGGCGACCCGGTGGACGTGCACGCCGTGGCGCTGCTCGCGCCCGGCGGTCCGCCTGCCGCCGCGAGTGAGGACGTGGACTTCGACGCCCTCGCGCACGAGCGCCTCCGAGAGCTTGCGCACGTGGCGTGCCAGCCCGCCCTCGACGATCGGCGGGTACTCCCAGGACAAGATCAGGACGCGCACGGGCAGCGCGGCACACTACCTAGCGGCGCGCTTCGCAGATGAGCAACGCGACGGCGACCGGCACGGTCGCCGGCAGCTCGTCGACCACCCAGAAGAGCAGGTCGAACGCCGTCGCTAGCACCAGGACGAGCGCCGCCGCGGGCAGCTGGCGCCGGCGCTCGGCGGCCAGCACGCCGCCGAGCACGCCGGCGACGAAGAGGTCGCCGTAGCCGAGCGAGGCGCGGCCCAGCCCGGCGAACTGCAGCTGCGGCGCCCCGCCCGGCGGCGCGGCGGCGACGAGCGTCGCGTTGGGCCCCTGGAGCAGGTCGGAGAAGACCAGGTAGGCGTCGATCGCGGCCATGACGACGACGCCCGCCTTGAGCGCGGCCGCCGGCGTCACCGCGGCGAGCAGCCGGCCCAGCGTCACGCACGACAGCGCGGTCAGCGCGACCGCCGCGACGTCGCCCGCAAGCGTGCC
>DASXRF010000502.1:0-8100 GCA_036506755.1 Solirubrobacteraceae bacterium
GGCTGCCATGCGGGCGGGCAACCTACGCGATCGTGCGGCCGGACCGGCGCATGAACGCACACGTTTCCGGGAAACTCCGCCGCGCGATGAGACGCTGCACGGCCGCTGCGCTCGTCTTCTTGTCGATCCTCGCCGCCGCACCAGCGGCGGCGCATGCCCGTGTGCTCGTGGGCATCGGCGACCAGAAGCCGGCGATGTTCACCGACGCGCGCTTCCGCTGGCTCGGCGTGGGACAGGCGCGCCTCGTCGTCTCCTGGGACGTGCAGCGCTCACAGGTCGAGCGGCGCTGGGTGGCCGGCTGGCTGGCCGCCGCGCGCGCGGCGGGCGTCGAGCCGCTCGTCGCCTTCGGCCACGCCTGGAGCGGCCCGCGGCGCCGGTACCTGCCGGGAACCGGCGAGTTCGCCGCGGCGTTCGAGCGCTTCCGCGCCGCGTACCCGTGGGTACGCGAGTACACGGCCTGGAACGAGGCCAACCACTGCTCGCAGCCGACGTGCAAGCGGCCCGACAAGGCCGCGGCCTACTACGACGCCGTCAAGGATGCCTGCCCGCGGTGCACGGTCGTCGCCGCCGACGTCCTCGACCAGCCCAACATGGCGAGCTGGATCCGCGCGTTCACCGCGGCGGCGCACCACGCGCCGCGGCTGTGGGGGCTGCACAACTACCTCGACGCCAACCGCCTGCGGACGCGCGGAACGCGCCGCCTGCTGCGCGTCGTGCGCGGCGACGTGTGGATCACCGAGACCGGCGGCCTCGTGCGCCGCAATCACTACCGGGCGCAGATCGCCTTCCCCGAGTCGGCGACACACGCCGCCGCGGTGACGCGCTTCGTCCTCCAGGTCGCCGACCGCGAGCCGCGCATCCGGCGCGTCTACTTCTACCAGTGGAACGCCGACTCGCTCTTCCAGGCCTGGGACTCGGGGCTGATCGACCCGTTCGGTCACCGCCGCGCGGCGTTCGACGAGCTGGCCCGGCACGCCGGTCGCGACCCCCGGCGCGCGCCCGCCGATCCCGTCTTCCAGGCGCCCGCCGAGCCGCCGCCGGCCAGCGAGGAGCCGCCGCCGTCGCAGGGCGGCCCGCCGCCCCAGGACGCCCCGCCGCAGCAGCCGCCGCCGCAGGACCCGCCCCCGCCGTCCTGCACGCTGCCGCCGCCGCTGTGCCTGGGCACGCCGCCCGGCTGACGCGGCGCGCTTGTCGCCGCTCCCCGGGCGAAGTAGCGTCGCACGCAGGTGCGCAAGCTCATCCTCGGCGGCGTTCTCGGGGCGGCGTGTCTCGCCGGACCCGGCGGCGCGCCGGCGAGCGACCAGTTCGCCGCGTCCTTCGACCTGAAGTACTCGCGTGCCCTGCCCGCCGCGTCGGCGGGGCTGACCATGCACGTCGCGTGGAGCGATCCGGGCGAGCCCGCGGGCAAGCCGCGGGCGATCAAGGAGATCCTCCTGGCCTTCCCGCCGGGGACGCGCTTCGACACGACCGCGCTGCCGTACTGCCGGGCCTCCGACGACTTGCTGCGGGCGAGAGGACCGCAGGCGTGTCCGCGGGCGACGCGGGTCGGCACCGGGGCGACGATGGTCAACATCGGGGGCGCGACGCCGCTGGCGACCCGCGTGACGTTCCTGAACGCGAGGCGCCAGATCATCGTCGTCGTCAAGGCGGGCGCCAACATCATCTCCGTCTTCCGCGATCTCATCCGCGGCGAGAGGATCACCGTCCGTCCGATCATCCCTCCGGGCTTCGCGCTGACCGACCTGCAGGTGCGCTTCCTCGCGCACGGCCGGCGCGTGGGCGGGCGGCGCCGCACCTACCTGCGCACGCCCGGCACCTGTCCCGCCGGCGGCGCGTGGACGACGACGGCGACGCTCACCTACGCCGACGGCTTCTCGCAGGAGCTGACCAGCCCGACGCCCTGTCGCGCGTTTTAGGTTTAGGCGACGCGCCGCAGGCTGACGCCGCCGAGCAGCGGCGTGAGCGACTCGGCCGGGAGCGGCCGGCCGAGGTGGAAGCCCTGGGCCAGGTCACAGCCCAGGCGGCGCAGCGCGCGCAGGCTGGCCTCGTCCTCGACGCCCTCGGCGACCACACTGAGCCCGAGGTTGTGAGCGAGCTCGATGGTCGAGCGCACGATGGCCTCGTCGTTGGCGCTCGAGCCCATGTCGATGACGAACGAGCGGTCGATCTTGATCTCGTCGACCGGCAGCCGCTTGAGCTGGGCGAGCGACGAGTAGCCGGTGCCGAAGTCGTCGATGGACAGCCGCAGGCCCTGGCGGGTGAGCCGCTCGAGGACGGTCCGCGCGCGGTCCGGGTCGCTCATGAGCATGCTCTCGGTGATCTCGAGCTGGAGCAGCTCCGCGTCGGTCCCCCACTTGGACAGCAGCGCGGCGATCTCCGCGGGCAGCTCGTGGTCGAGGAAGCTGCGCGCCGACAGGTTGACCGCGATCGGCAGGACGAGGCCGGAGTCGCGCCAGCGGCTCGCCTGGCCGAGCGCCTGGTCGAGCACGAACGAGGTCAGCGGCGCGATGAGCCCGCTGCGCTCGGCGAGCGGGATGAAGTCGCCGGGTGCGATGAGGCCGCGGCTGGGATGGCGCCACCGGACGAGCGCCTCGACGCCGCGCACCGCCCCCGTGGCCAGGTCGGCCTGGGGCTGGAAGTGCAGCTCGAGCTCGCCCTCGTCGATCGCCTTGCGTAGCTCGGCGGCGAGCGTCAGCCGGTGCGTGCTGTGGCGGTCGTTCTCGGGGCGGTAGACCTGGTGGCCGGTGTGACCGCGCTTGGCCTCGTACATCGCGACGTCGGCGTGGCGCAGCAGGAGCTCGACGCGGTCGCCGTGCGCAGGGTGCGTCGCGATGCCGATGCTGGCCGTCACCTCGAGGCTCAGGCCCTCGATGTGCAGCGGGTCCTGGAGCGTGCGCAGCAGCCGCTCGGCCACCGCGACGGCGGTCTCGTCGCGATCGAGGTCGGGGACCAGCACCGCGAACTCGTCGCCGCCGAGCCGGGCCACCGTGTCCTCCGGGCGCACGGCCTTGGCGAGGCGCGCGGCGATCTCGCGCAGGAGCTCGTCGCCGTGGTGGTGGCCCAGGGTGTCGTTGACCTCCTTGAAGTGGTCGACGTCCATGAGCATGACGGCGTGGCGCCCCCGGGCGCCGGAGGAGATCGCCGCGGTGACGCGCTCGTGGAAGAGCGTGCGGTTGGGCAGGCCGGTCAGCGCGTCGTGCAGCGCCTGGTGCTCCTTGGCCAGCGCCTGGCGCTCGCCGCGGTAGATGGCGACCAGCGGCAGCGCGAGCAGGGGCAGCGCGGTGAGGCCGAACGTCCCGACGATGACGAGGATCGGCGACAGGCCGAGCAGCAGCCCGGCGCTCGACGCCTGGACCACGAAGTCGCGCGTCAGGTACCTCCAGACCCCGATCTCCTCGACCAGCGCCATCACGGTCGCCACGATGAGGGTGTTCACGGCGTAGAACGCCGCCGCGGCCGCCATGATGCCGACGAGGTCGCCGTTGACGAACGGATGCGCGCCGGGCCGCGGCACGCCGGTCAGCAGCGCGAGCACCGCGCCGCTGGCGAGGATCGTCAGCGCGTACTGCGCGGCGTTGAAGGCGATCTTGGCCGGCGCCTTGCGGCGCAGGCAGTCGGCGACGACCGAGGCCGCCGCCAGGCCGACGCACGCCGTGGCGGGACCGAAGGCCAGCAGCATGGCGAAGGCGAACGTGGTCGAGAGGACGATCTCGCCCTCCGCGCGGCGCAGCACGACCTTGATCGGGAGCATCTCGCCGACGGCGGTGCCGAGGACGAGCGTGATCAGCAGCGGCGCGTTGCGGTGAAAGCCGGCGAACGGGTCGCCCGTCGCCACGTAGGCGATCGCCGCCAGCCCGGCGGCGATGACCGTCGCGACGTAGGCGTTGACCCGGCCCACGCCTAGCCGCCGCGGCGCGCGGGCGCTTCGCGCAGGTCGAGGTCGGGCAGTCCGGGGAGGCGTAGTCGCAGCGCGCCGAGCGGGATGCGGTCGCCGGCGGCGGGAAGGTGGAAGGCGGCGCGGAAGCCGGGACCGGGCGGCGCCGGCCTGGC
Organism: Solirubrobacteraceae bacterium; assembly: GCA_036506755.1. Taxonomy (GTDB): domain Bacteria; phylum Actinomycetota; class Thermoleophilia; order Solirubrobacterales; family Solirubrobacteraceae; genus DASXRF01. The sequence goes on from DASXRF010000502.1 coordinate 4,051, forward strand.
CCCGGCCGGCAGCGCGGGCAGGACCTGCTCGCGCGCGCCGTCGGCGACGACGAGCTGCACGGCGTCGGGCGCCGTGTCCGGCAGCGCGCGGCCGGCGACGCGGACGAGCCAGCTCGCCTGGCTCGCGCGCACGAGCTCCACGCGCTCGACCACGGCCCGCCGGCCGCCGAGCCGCGAGCCGCTCAGCCGGTGCAGGAAGACCAGGGCCCCGACGACGATGAGCACGTCGCCGATGCTGTAGACGTTGTGGATCGGGAAGCTGGCGGGGACGGCGAAGACGTCGCCCAGCGGCGCGAGCCTGGGATGGGCGACGACCGCCGAGTTGATGTAGTCGGCGTGCTCGAGCGGCAGGCCGGCGCGGCGGACGGCGTCGGGGTCGGCGGGCATGACGCCGCCGTTGGCGGTGATCGCCGCGAAGTTCAGCCCGCCCCCTAGGGCGAGCAGCCCGATGCCGGGAAGGCCCAGGTTGCGCGCCACGAACGCCGCGACGAGCCCGTAGCTGAGCACGTGCACCGCGTCGTGCAGCCACGGCGCGCCGCCGGGGACGACGGAGATGATCACGACCTGCAGCGCGATGCCGGCGAGAACGGCGCCCCGCCAGCGAAAGCGCACCGATGCGAGCGCGCCGAGTCGCCCTCCGGCGAGCGGCACGGTGACCAGGCACAGCAACAGGACGAGGCCGAGGAGCATCGCGGACCGTAGTCGGCGCACGTGGGCGGTCTCTTGACCGGCGCGGCGCGTCCCGGACACATGGTGGTGTGCGTGGATCGGTCGGGGCGGGAACTCGACCGATCGTCCAGGGTTGCTGCACCTCGGCTTCAGTCCGGTCGAAGGACGTCCGACGCTTCCCCCGTCGCCAGCTGCTCCGGGCAAACCCGTCGCGAGGCGGGGACGCAAAGCCAGAGGTCTCGCACAGCGAGATGGCTCAGCTGCCAGCTGACGGCCGGCGCCCACCAGGGCGCTCGTCGTCAATCAAGGAGGAACCGGTGCTCAAGGCACGGCTGTTCAACATTGCCATGGCGGTCGCGATGCTCGCGGCGCTCGTCGAGTCCCTCGGCGCGGTGGCGAAGTGGCGGTGAAGACTCGCTTCGCGCGCTCCGGCCGCAAGTGGGGCTGAGACATACTGCGCCGGCGGGGACGGCTTGCGTCGTCCCCGCCGTCAGCGCCTGGTGAGCGGCGCGTACTCCGCCATCAGCTTGCGCTCCGAGCCGTCGTTGGCGAAGCGCACGACGACGATGCCGCCCGGCTCGACGCCGGTCACCACGCCCTCGCCGAACGCGGGGTGCGCCACGTCTTCGCCGAGGCGGAAGTCGGCCGCCGGAGCCTCGGTTCGCGTCGAGGCCCATGACGTCGCGCGGATCGCCCCGGGCGGCGGCCGCAGGTCGCCCGCCGTCTCGCGGTCCGTCAGCTCGGCCGGGATCTCGTCCAGGAAGCGGCTGCGCAGCCCGTAGCTCCGGGCGCCGAAGATCGAGCGGCGCCGGGCATAGGTCAGGTAGAGGTCGCGCATCGCCCGCGTGATGCCGACGTAGCACAGCCGCCGCTCCTCCTCGAGACCTCCCTCGTCGAGCGCGCGAGAGTGCGGGAAGACGCCCTCCTCCATCCCCATGATGCAGACGACCGGGTACTCGAGGCCCTTGGCGTTGTGCAGCGTCATGAGCGTCACGACGCCCTCGTCGTCGCGCCGGGCGTCGGCGTCCGAGGTCAGCGACGTGCGCTGCAGGTAGTCGCCCAGCGTGTTGGCGTCCTCGTCGGCGGTCGCGTCGAACTCGCGCGCCGCGGTGACGAGCTCCTGCAGGTTCTCGATGCGCCCCTGCGCCTCGAAGGTCCGCTCGGCCTCCAGCGCGTCGAGGTAGCCGGTCTCGTGCAGGACGGCCTCGAGCAGGTCGCCGATCGGCACGTTGTCCTGCGCGCGCTCGCGCAGCGCCTCCATCGTCTCCATGAAGCGCGTGAGCGCCTTGCGCGCGGCGGCGCCCAGGCCGGGCACGCCGTCGACCGTCGCGTCGGCCGCCGCCTCCCAGATCGAGATGTCCATCGCCGCGGCGTGGGCGAGCACGCGCGAGACGCTCGTCTGCCCGAGCCCGCGGCGCGGCGAGTTGACGACCCGCTGGAAGGCGACCACGTCGTGGCCGTTGAGCAGGAGCGTCAGGTAGGCGAGCGCGTCCTTGACCTCGGCACGGTCGTAGAACCGCACCCCGCCGACGACCTGGTAGCGCAGCTCGCGCTCGCGCAGCACGTCCTCGATCGTCCGCGACTGGGCGTTGGTGCGGTAGAAGACGGCCACCTCGCCGAGCGACATCCCCTCGTCGGCCAGCCGCTCGATCTCCCCCACGACGAACCGCGCCTCGGCGCGCTCGTCGTCGAGCTCGCGCACCTTGACCGGATCGCCCTCGCCCAGGTCGGTCCACAGCGACTTGCCCATCCGCCCGCGGTTGTGCGTGATCACCGCATTGGCGACGCTGAGGATCGTCTGCGTCGAGCGGTAGTTCTGCTCGAGGCGCACGACGTGGGCGTCTTCGAAGTCGTCCTGGAAATTCAAGATGTTCGTGATGTCGGCGCCGCGGAAGCTGTAGACCGAGTTGTGGGTCACGAGCCCGGACGCGACGAAGTTGTGCGTCCCCTCGACGTTGAGGTCGTAGACCGGGCGGTCGAGCTCGACGCGCTCTACCGACTCGACGACGTCGTAGCCCCCGTCCTCCGTGAACATCGCCATCCCCGGGCGGACCGAAGCCGCCGTCATGAACGGCAGCGAGCTCTTCATGCCGGCCACCGGCGCGCCGAGCCGCGCCGCGTAGCGCACCGTCACCTCCGCGTGCTCGCGGACGCGGTCGGCGAAGCGCGCTGCGGCCTCGAAGTCCCTGAAGCACGTCTCGACCTTCCAGCTGCCTCCGCGCGCGTCGCGCACCGAGATGCCCCCCGCTTCCAGCGCCTGACGCACCCCAGGGTCGCGCCCGCCCATCGTCACGCGGTGCATCGGCGTCCGGCCGCGCCGGTCTCCGCATAACGTGATGGTGAGGTTGCGCCGCCGGCCCTCGTGCGTCGCGGGCGCGTGATGCGGCCGCTCGACGTCGAGACCCGTGTCGTGCCCGAGCCGCAGCCCGGCCTCGTGCGAGTCGACCCCGTCGAAGACACGGTCGATCAGCGCCTGACTGCCGACGAGGCCGTTCCCCCGGCGCGCGACGAAGGGAATCGTCGGCAGCCCGTAGCGAACCGACAAAAGGTGCTCGGCGGCACGCGCCTCGGCCTCGCTCGGGGGGACCGACACCACCCACGCCGCGTCGGCGTGCTCCTGATTGCACCGCTGCTGGATCCCGATGACAGGCTTGACCTGCCCGTCGGGGTACGTCCGCGTGACGCCGACGCGACAGCCTCGGCTCGCACGACGCATGAGGTAGGTCATGTGCAGCTGCGGGGTGAGGCCCAGGCGGAAGCCGGCGAAATGCGTGTGCTCGGGCGTCGAGACGATCTCGCGGCCGCCGCGGGTGCGGATGCGGATCCCGTCGACGCGATGTGAGGAGAAGGCGTCGGTGACCCGCGCGGGGCGCATGTCGCCACTGCCGTAGGACGAGAGCACCATGTCACCGACGCGGACGTCCTCGATCGGCTTGGTGGTGCCGTCGGCCATCGTGATCGGCGTGCCCGCGACGAGGCACTGATCGTCGTCCCCGACCACGGCGAGGTTGCGGTGCTCGCCGGCCAGCAGCTGCAGCAGGCGGTACTGGGCGTGGTTGGTGTCCTGGTACTCGTCGACGAGGACGTGGCGGAAGGCGGCGGAGTAGCGAGCGCGGACCTCGGGGAAGAGCTCGAGGACGTTGACGGTCCGGACGAGCAGGTCGTCGAAGTCCATCGCGTTCATGGCGTGGATCTGCTTCTCGTACTCCTGGTAGACGTCGGCGACCGTCTGCTCGAAGTAGGAGCCGACGAGCTGCCGGTAGTCGTCGGCCGAGCGCAGCTTGTCCTTGGCGTCGGAGATCTGGGCCTGGATCGCGCGGGGGGTGAAGCGCTTGGCGTCGATGCCCAGCTCGTCGAGGCAGCGCTTGACCAGCCGGCGGG
>DASXRF010000503.1:0-3649 GCA_036506755.1 Solirubrobacteraceae bacterium
ACAACGTCTTCATCGCGCCGTGCGTCGCGACGACGAACGACAACTTCATGGGCCGCACGGAGCGCAGGCACGGCCTGATCAAGGGCCCGACGATCCGCCGGGGCGCCCGCGTCGGCGGCGCCGCCGTCCTCTGCCCCGGAGTCGAGATCGGCGAGGAGGCCTTCGTGGGCGCGGGCGCAGTCGTGACGAGAGACGTCCCGCCGCGCAAGCTCGTGGTCGGCAACCCCGCGCGCGTCCTCCGCGACGTCCCGCAAGAAGAGCTACTCCTCTAGAGCCCGTACCGGGCCCGCGCAGCGCGGAGCGCCAGCCGGCCGAGGTGGGGGGTCGTGGGGGGCACCTAAAGTGCCACCCACGGGCGACTTCGTCGCCGCCAACTGCCAGGGGTCGGCGGGGGACGGCACGTCCCCCGTTGGAGCGAGCTTGCGAGCGTTGCGGGAGGGGTCTAGGGGAACCAGCCGGTTCCCCTTCGAGCGAGCCTAAGCGAGCGCCGCACGGGGCCCCTACGCCGAACTGGCTAATGTGGCGCCTCATGCCCTGGTGGCGCGACGCCGTCCTCTACCAGATCTACCCGCGCTCGTTTCAGGACTCGAACGGCGACGGGATCGGCGACCTCCCGGGGATCGTCTCGCGGCTCGACCACCTCGAGTGGCTCGGCGTCGACGGCATCTGGCTCAACCCGACGATGCCGTCGCCGAACGCCGACTGGGGCTACGACGTCGCCGACTACTGCGACGTCCACCCCGACTACGGCACGCTCGCCGACCTCGATCGGCTCGTCGGCGAGGCCGGGCGGCGAGGCATCCGCGTCCTGCTCGACCTCGTCCCGAACCACACGAGCGACCGGCACCCCTGGTTCGCCGAGTCACGCCGGTCGGCCGCGTCCTCGAAGCGCGACTGGTACGTCTGGGCCGATCGGCCGAACAACTGGCGCAGCGCCTTCGGCGGGCCGGCGTGGACGCTCGACGAGCGGACCGGGCAGTACTACCTGCACAATTTCCTCGCCGAGCAGCCTGACCTGAACTGGTGGTCGCAGGGCGTCCGCGACGCCTTCGACGACGTCCTGCGCTTCTGGTTTCAGCGCGGGATCGCCGGCTTCCGCATCGACGTCGCCCACGCGATCGTCAAGGACCGCCAGCTGCGCGACGACCCGCCCGTGATCGATTCCGCGCACCCGGTCGAGCGGCGCGAGAAGCTCGCGCGCGTGCACAGCATGAACCGGCCGGAGACGCATGACGTGCTGCGCCGGTGGCGCTCGCTCGCCGAGCGCTACGACCCGCCGCGCCTCCTGCTCGGCGAGACCTACGTCATGGACGTGCGCCGCCTCGCGACCTACTACGGCGCCGACGCCGACGAGCTGCAGCTCGCCTTCAACTTCCCGTTCGTGCACGCGAGCCTCGACCCGGCCGAGCTGGCGCCGCTCGTCGCCGAGGCGGAGTCGCACCTGCCCGAGTCGGCCTGGCCGGTCTGGACGGGCTCGAACCACGACGCCGGCCGCTTCGCGACGCGCTGGTGTCGCGGCGACGAGCGCCTCGTGCGCTGCGCGCTCGTCCTGCTGCTCTGCCTGCGCGGCACCGCCGTCCTCTACTACGGCGACGAGATCGGGCTGCCGCAGACGCCGCTGCGCCGCGAGGACCTGCGCGACCCGGTGGGGATCCGTCGCTGGCCGGAGGACGAGGGCCGGGACGGCGGCCGCACGCCGATGCACTGGAGCAGGGAGGAGGGCGCGGGCTTCACGGCGCCGGGCGTCCGCCCGTGGCTGCCGCTCGGCGACGTCGCCGCCTGCAACGTCGCCGACCAGCGCGACGATCCCGGCTCGACGCTCGCTTTCTCGCGGCGCCTGATCGCGCTGCGGCGCGAGCTACCGGAGCTGCGCGAGGGCGCGTACGCGCGGGTCGACGCGCCCCACGGCGTCTGGGCGTGGACGCGGGGGCAGACGGTGGGCGTCGCGCTCAACCTGGGCCGGCGCCGCGCGAAGCTGCCCTTCCGCGGGCGGCTGCTCCTCTCGACCGCGGGCGACGAGGCGGCGCTGCCGCCCCGCTCGGCCGCGATCGTGGCGCTTGCTTGAGCAGATTGTCACAGATTCAGAACACTAATTCTCCACAATCCTTCCACAGTCGTGGATAAATCAGACTCGTGGGTGCATCAGACGTAGGTCGCGAGCACGGAGAACGATTCGCCGGCGGGGCCGAAGGCGCGGCTCGCGTCGGGGCACTCGAAGAGGCCGGCGCCGCCCTCCCACGCGTGGAAGAGGCACGAGACGCCGGGCAGCGCGACGCGGCGTGCGACCTCCCAGCGCCGTCGCAGGCCGCCGCGGCCGCCGAGGCAATAGCCCGCGCCGGCCTCGGCGAGCGGCTCCCGCGTCTCCGCCAGCTGCGCCCACCCGTCGAACCCGCCGCGCGCGCCCTCCCACGTCGCCGCGCGCTCGTCGCTCCACGCCTGCATCGCCACGTCGAGTCTTTCCGCAGCGCCGCGGAAGGAGACGAGCGCCCGCTCCGCCTCGCCCACCTGCGCGGTCGCGACCCACGGCTCGGGCAGCCGCGCGAGCTCCACGCGCCGCAGCAGCCGTCCGTCTGCCGCCGCGACGTCGACGGCCTCGAAGACCGGCGCCGGCGCGGCAACGAGCTTGGGCTCCTTCACGAAGGCAGCGCCGAATCCGTCCGGCTGCCACAGCTGCCGCACCTCCACGAGGCACACCACCGCCTGCGGCTCGACGCGGTAGGCGTACTCGACGGCCAGCACGGGGTCCTGCCAGCCGTCGCGCAGCTCGACCCGCACGCGCAGGTGCCCGACGCCGTCGCCGTCGAGCTCGGGGCCGGCCAGCACCGCCGAGCGGGCGACGCCGAAGCCGCCGCTCCTCGCCGGGTCGAGGCGGCCGTGGACGTCCCAGCTGCCGAGCCCGCGGCGTGCGTGCTGCCAGCCGAAGCAGCCGAGGCCGCCCAGCCGCGGGTCGTTCGGCGGCCCGGGCTCGCGGAGGTCGTCGACGAGCGGGCGCGCCGCGTCGGGCCGCCGCAGCCGGCCCACGTAGCCAGGCCCGACGACGCGGCGGCCGTCGCCGCTCCAGGTCAGCTGCTTCCAGACGTGCCACTCGCCCCGGCCGTTGGCGAAGACGACGCGGTCGGCGAGGTCGAGCGCCTCCACGCGGGCCGGCGCGACGCCGGCGCGCGGCAGCTCGAGCAGGCCGACGCCAAGCGCGCCGGCCGCTGCGAGCCGGAGGAAGGCGGCGCGATCTACCTCAGCTCTTCGAGCTCTTCGTCCGTCTCGAGCGCGGAGTCGATGGCGCGGTCGAAGGCGTCCTCGGGCACGTCCTCGGCCGGCGTCTCCTCGGGCGGCAGCGCCTCGTCGTGCGCCACGGCCAGCGCCTCGAGCTCCTCCTCGGGCGGCAGCTCGCCGCCCTCGGGCACGACGAGCGTCTTCACCTCGGCGCTGACCTCGTGCCAGACCTCGATCGGGATCGAGTAGCGGCCGATGCGCTTGATCGGCTCTTCCAGATTCACCTTGCGCCGGTCGACGCGGATCTTGCGCGTGCGCCAGATCTCCTCCGCGACGTCCGTCGGCGTGACCGAGCCGAAAAGCGCGCCGGTCGGGCCTGCCTTGACCTCGAAGCGCAGCACGGTCTTCGTCAGCGTGTCGGCGATCTCGCGCGCGTGCT
>DASXRF010000504.1:0-21346 GCA_036506755.1 Solirubrobacteraceae bacterium
GGAGCCGGTGTCTCGCGACCGAATCTATGCCACATCTCAGCGCCCCGGTCAGCGCGCCGCCACCGGACGTTGACAACCCGTCCGCGGAGGGCTATCGCTTCCGGTAACAGCGGCAGTGACGGACGCTGCCAGGGCGTCGAAAGGGTCACGTCCATGTGCCTGGCGATACCAGGCCAGATCCTTGAGGTCGTCGACGAGCCGAACCGGCTCGCCCGCGTCGCCGTTGCCGGGGTCCAGCGGACCGTCAACGTCGGCCTGCTCGACGGCATCGAGCCCGGCGACTGGGTCCTCATCCACGTCGGCTTCGCCATCTCGCGCGTGGACGAGGACGAGGCGCAGGCCACGCTGCGCCTCCTGCGCGGCATGGGCGCCGAGTACGAGCAGGAGCTCGAGGAGCTCAAGGCGAGCGCGATCGAATGAGCTCCTGCGGCTGCATCACCTGCTCGGACGAGGGCCGCCCCGCGCGGATCCACGAACTCGACGCGGCGACCGGGCTCGCCCTCTGCGAGGACGAGGACGGGCGCTGCGAGGAGACCGACGTGTCGCTGGTCGCGCCTGTGGCGGTGGGCGACACGGTGCTCGTCCACGCCGGCGTCGCGCTGGTGCGCCTATGAGGTTCGTCGACGAGTTCCGCGACGCCGAGCTCGGGCGCGTCCTCGCCGGCGAGATCCTCGCCGCGGTCGAGCCCGGCCGCCACTACAAGGTCATGGAGGTCTGCGGCGGCCACACGCACTCGATCTACAAGTACGGCGTCGACGACCTCCTGCCGGCCAACGTCGAGCTCGTCCACGGGCCCGGCTGCCCGGTCTGCGTCATCCCGATGGGCCGCGTGGACGACGGGATCGCCATCGCGCACCAGCCGGGCGTGATCTTCACGTGCTTCGGCGACATGCTCCGCGTGCCCGGCTCGGACGGCAGCCTGCTCGAGGCCAAGGCGCAGGGCGCCGACGTGCGGATGGTCTACTCGCCGCTCGACGCGCTGCGGATCGCCCGGCAGAACCCCCACCGCGAGGTCGTCTTCTTCGCGATCGGGTTCGAGACGACCGCGCCCTCCACCGCGCTGACGCTCAAGCGGGCCAAGGCCGAGCGGGTCCCGAACTACTCGGTGATGTGCAACCACGTGACGATCGTCCCGCCGCTGCGCGCGCTGCTGGAGTCGCCCGACCTGCGCCTCGACGGCTTCATCGGCCCGGGCCACGTCTCGACGGTCGTCGGCGCCCGCCCGTTCGAGTTCATCCCCGCCGACTACGGCAAGCCGGTCGTGGTGTCGGGCTTCGAGCCGCTCGACATCCTGCAGTCGATCCACATGATCCTGCGCCAGCTGGCGGAGGGACGCTGCGAGGTCGAGAACCAGTACCGGCGCGTCGTGCCCTACGACGGCAACGTGGCGGCCCTGCGCGTGCTGGCCGAGGTCTTCGAGCTGCGCCCGCACTTCGAATGGCGGGGCCTGGGCTTCATCTCGCAGAGCGCGCTCAAGCTCAGCGACGCGTACGCGGACTTCGACGCCGAGCTGCGCTACAGCGTGCCGGGCGTGCGCGTCGCCGATCCGAAGGCGTGCCAGTGCGGCGAGGTCCTCAAGGGCGTGATCAAGCCGTGGGAGTGCAAGGTCTTCGGCACCGCGTGCACGCCCGAGCGGCCGATCGGGACGTGCATGGTCTCGCCCGAGGGCGCCTGCGCGGCCTACTACAACTACGGGCGCTTCGCGCGCGAACGGGAAGTCGTATGAGCGGCGCGCCGGTCACCGATCGCGAGCAGCGGATCCTCGGGATCATCGAGACCGCGCGCGGCAAGCGGCCGAAGTTCCGCGATGCCCAGGTCACGATGGCCCACGGCGCCGGCGGCAAGGCGACGCAGAGCCTGATCGAGGGCGTGCTCGTCCCCGCGCTGGGCAACGGCGCGCTCGAGGAGCTCGGCGACGCCGGCTTCGTCGGCGACACGGCGCTGACGACCGACAGCTTCGTCGTCAAGCCGCTGCGCTTCCCGGGGGGCTCGATCGGCGAGCTCGCGGTCAACGGGACGGTCAACGACCTGGCGGTCGCGGGCGCGCGCCCGCTCGCGCTGACGCTCTCGCTCGTGCTCGAGGAGGGCCTGGACGCCGAAACGCTGCGCGGCGAGGTCGACGCGATCGCGGCCGCCGCGCGGGCGGCCGGCGTCGAGGTCGTGGCCGGCGACACGAAGGTCGTCGAGCGCGGCCGCTGCGACGGCATGTACGTGTGCACGACTGGGATGGGCCGGCGCGACCCGCGCGCGCGGCTCTCGCCGCGGGCGCTGCGCCCGGGCGACCGCATCCTCGTCTCGGGCGCCGTGGGCGAGCACGGCATGGCCGTGATGCTCGCCCGCGGCGAGTTCGAGCTCGAGGCGCCGATCGAGTCCGACACCCGCTCGCTGTGGCCGGCGATGGACGCGCTGCTCGAGGCGGCCGGGCCCGCGCTGCGCTGCGTGCGCGACGCCACGCGCGGCGGCGTGGCTTCGGTGCTCAACGAGCTGGCCCGGGCCTCCGACGTGGCCATGATCGTCCGTGAGCGCGACGTGCCGGTCGCCCCCGCGGTGGCCGGCGCGGCCGAGCTGCTCGGGATCGATCCGATGTACGTGGCCAACGAGGGCAAGCTGGTCGCCTTCGTCGCGCCCGAGGCCGCGGAGGCCGCGCTCGCCGCGCTGCGCGGCGCTCCGGGCGGCGAGCAGGCGGCCGAGATCGGCGAGGTCCGCACCGAGCCGCCGGGCATGGTGCTCATGCAGACGAGCTTCGGCGGGCGCCGCGTGATGGACCAGCTCGTCGGTGACCCGCTCCCGAGGATCTGCTGAAGGTGCACGAGCTCTCGATCGCCGAGGGAATCGTCGCGATCGCCGAGCGTCATGCCGCGGGGCGCGCCGTCACGCGGGTGGAGGTGAGGGTCGGCCACCTGCGGCAGGTCGTGCCCGCCGCGCTGGCCTTCGCCTTCGAGGTCGTCACCCACGGCACCCCGCTGGCGGGCGCCGAGCTGGAGATCGTGCCCGTGCCCGCCGCCGGCGTGTGCCGGTCCTGCGGCGCGCGCACGCCGCTGCCGGAGTTTCCGCTGACGTGCCGCACCTGCGGCGGCTGGGACGTCGAGGTCACCGAGGGCGAGGAGCTGACGGTGGACGCGCTTGAACTGGAAGAGGAGCTTGCGACCGAGGGGGTCGGGCGATGAATGCGAATGGGGGCGTCGACGAGGTCCACATCCTCTGGATCTCCGAGGGCATGAGCTGCGACGGGGACTCGGTGTCGGTCACCGCCGCCGGACAACCGGGGATCGAGGACGTCGTGCTCGGCGCGATCCCGGGCCTGCCCAAGGTCCACCTCCACAACAAGGTCCTGGATCCGTCGGTCGGCGGCGAGGAGTTCCTCAAGCCGTTCCGCGAGGCGGTCGCCGGCACGCTCGACGCCCCGTTCGTTCTCGTGATCGAGGGGTCGATCCCCAACGAGAAGATCAACGGCGACGGCTACTGGACGTCGTTCGGCAACGACGAGGCCACCGGCGAGCCGCTCCCCATCAACTGGTGGATCGACCGTCTGGCGCCCAAGGCGTGGGGCGTGATCGCCGTCGGGACGTGCGCGACCTACGGCGGGATCCACGCCATGGCCGGCAACCCGACCGGCTGCATGGGCCTGGCCGACTACCTGGGCTGGGACTTCCGGTCGGCCGGCGGGTTGCCGATCGTCAACGTCCCGGGCTGCCCGGTCCAGCCGGAGAACTTCATGGAGACGGTCACCTGGCTGCTCTACCAGGCGGCCGGCCTCGCTCCGGTGATCCCGCTCGACGCGCAGCTGCGCCCGCAGTGGATCTTCGGCAAGACGGTGCACGAGGGCTGCGACCGCGCCGGCTACTACGAGCAAGGCGACTTCGCCCACGACTACAACTCGCCCAAGTGCCTGGTGAAGGTCGGCTGCTGGGGCCCGGTCGTCAACTGCAACGTCCCCAAGCGCGGCTGGATGGCGGGCATCGGCGGCTGTCCGAACGTCGGCGGCATCTGCATCGGCTGCACGATGCCCGGCTTCCCCGACAAGTTCATGCCGTTCATGGACGCGCCGCCCGGCGGCGGGCTGTCGTCGGCGGTCAGCGGCGTCTACGGCCCGTTCATCCGCAAGCTGCGCGGCATCACCAACAAGACGGTCAACAAGGAACCGAAGTGGCGTCACAACCGCCCGGAGCTGACCACCGGCTACCACCCGCGGTGGGGGAACTAGAGAGGAGACCGGCATGGCTGTTCGGGAGAAGGTGAAGCCTGAGGCCGGCAAGGTCGTCGACATGGCGTGGGACCCGATCACGCGCATCGTCGGCAACCTCGGGATCTACACCAAGATCGACTTCGAGAACCGCGAGGTGGTGTCGTGCAAGTCCACCTCCTCGCTGTTCCGCGGCTACAGCGTGTTCATGAAGGGCAAGGACCCGCGTGACGCGCACTTCATCACCAGCCGCATCTGCGGCATCTGCGGCGACAACCACGCGGTGTGCTCGTGCTACGCGCAGCAAATGGCCTACGGCGTCAAGCCGCCGCCCCTCGGCGAGTGGATCGTCAACCTCGGCGAGGCGGCCGAGTACATCTTCGACCACATCATCTTCCAGGACAATCTGGTCTTCGTGGACTTCTGCGAGCAGATGGTCCGCGACACGAACCCGAGCGTCTGGGCCAAGGCGGAGAAGACCGACGCCCGCAACGCCGACGTCCACGGCTACCGGACGATCGGCGACATCATGCGGTCCTACAACCCCTTCACCGGGGAGACGTACAAAGAGGCGCTGCACATGAGCCGGATCGGGCGGGAGATGATCTGCCTGATGGAGGGCCGCCACGTGCATCCCTCCACCGTCTATCCGGGCGGGGTGGGCACGGTCGCGACGCCCACGCTGCTGACCGACTACCTCAGCCGGCTGCTGCGCTGCCTGGACTTCATCAAGAAGGCCGTCGCGATGAACGACGACGTCTTCGACTTCTTCTACGAGTCCCTGCCCGGCTACGAGGAGGTCGGGCGCCGGCGGGTCCTGCTCGGCTGCTGGGGCGCCTTCAACAACCCCGACCACGTCGACTACCAGTACCGCAACATGAACCACTGGGGCAACGAGATGTTCGTCACCCCGGGGGTCGTGGTCGACGGCGAGCTGGTGACCACCAACCTCGTGGACATCAACCTGGGCATCCGGATCCTGCTCGGCAGCTCGTACTACAAGGACTGGGTCGACGAGGAGACGTTCGTCGCCAGCGACCCGCTCGGCAACCCGGTGGACAAGCGCCACCCGTGGAACCAGACGACGATCCCGAAGCCGCAGAAGCGCGACCTCGAGGGCGGCAACTACAGCTGGGTGATGAGCCCGCGCTGGTTCGACAAGCGCACCGGCGACCACCTGGCCCTCGACACCGGGGGCGGCGCGCTGGCGCGCCTGTGGGTCACCGCGCTGGCCAACAAGGTCGACACGCCGTACGTCAAGGCGACCGGCAGCAGCGTGCTGATCAACCTGCCGAAGACGCCCAACACGCCGGAGGCCAACCTGGAGTGGAAGATCCCGCAGTGGTCCAACGCGATCGAGCGTGACCGCGCGCGCATCTACTTCGTCGCCTACAGCGCGGGGATGGCTCTGCACTTCCTCGACCGCGCCTTCACCGAGGTCCGCGCCGGGCGCACGAAGACCTTCGAGGACTTCGACGTCCCCGACGAGGCGATCGGCTGCGGGTTCCACGAGGCCGTGCGCGGCGTGCTCTCGCACCACCTGGTCATCCGCGACGGCAAGATCGCCAACTACCACCCGTACCCGCCGACCCCGTGGAACGGCAGCCCGACGGACTCCTACGGCACGCCGGGGCCGTACGAGGACGCGGTGACGGGCCAGCCGATCTTCGAGGAGAACGGCCAGGACGCGTTCCGCGGCATCGACATCATGCGCGCGGTGCGCAGCTTCGACCCGTGCCTGCCCTGCGGCGTGCACATGTACCTGGGCAAGGGCCGGACGATCAAGCAGGTGCACTCGCCGATGTTCGGAGCGCAGCACGCCTGATGAACGACGCCGAGGCACGCGATCGGGTCGCGAGGGTCGACACGCTCCTGGAGGAGGTCGAGACCCTCCCGGACCCGATCGCGCGCGAGGCGGCGACCGAGCTGGTGCAGGCGCTGCTCGACCTCTACGGCGAGGGGCTCGCGCGGCTGGTCGAGTACGTCGACGACCCGCAGGCCCTGGCGGGCGACGAGCTGGTCGCGCACCTGCTGCTCCTGCACGGCCTGCACCCCGTGCCGCTCGACGCGCGCGTTCGCGGCGCGCTCGACGAGGTCCGGCCCTACCTGGACGCGCACGGCGGCGACGTCGAGCTGCTCGGCGTCGAGGAGGGGGTGGTCCGCCTGCGGCTCGAGGGCAGTTGCAACGGCTGCCCGTCGTCGGCGGTGACGCTCAAGCTGGCGATCGAGGACGCCATCCACAAGGCCGCCCCGGACGTGGAGCGCATCGAGGCCGACGGCGCGGTGGAGCCGCCCGCGCCAGGCGTGCCGCTGCCCATCGTCTGCCCGCCGATGGGGCAGGCGTGACGCAGACGCTCGCGTCGTCGCGGCTGCGGGCGCTCGCCCAGCGCTCGGCGAGCGAGCGCCGGGCGACGGCCGAGCGCTGCGAGCTGTGCGGCGAGCCGATCGGGCCCTCGCACCGCCACGTGCTCGACCTGGTCGGCCGCGAGCTGCTCTGCGCGTGCCGTCCCTGCGCGCTGCTCTTCGACAGCCCCGCGGCGGGCGCCGGGCACTACCGGCTCGTCCCCGAGCGGCGGCTGCGCATCGACGACCTCACCCTCGACGACCTGGCGTGGGAGGAGCTGCGCGTTCCCGTCGACATGGCGTTCTTCTTCCACAGCTCCGCCGCCCGCCGCGTGCAGGCGTTCTACCCGGGGCCGATGGGGGCGACGGAGTCGCTGCTCGGGCTGGAGGCGTGGGCGGACCTGGCCGCCGCCAACCCGATCCTCCAGACGCTCGCACCCGACGTCGAGGCGCTGCTCGTCAACCGCGCGCGCGGCGCGCACCGGCAGTGGATCGTGCCGATCGACGAGTGCTACGCGCTGGTCGGGCTCATCCGCGGTAACTGGCGCGGCCTCACCGGTGGCAAGGAGGTCTGGCAGCAGATCGCACGGTTCTACGACGAGCTCGACCGGCGGGCCAGGCCGGCGAGCAGGGAGGACGGCTAGATGAGCGAGAACCCCAAGCCCGACCTGCCCGCGCACGTCAAGGGCATCAAGCAGGGCAACGCCAGGGGCAACTACGAGAAGATGAAGGGGCACAGCTCCGACGGCACGTCGACCGCCGAGCGCTCCACGGGGGTCAACGCGAAGGCCGAGAACCCGATCGACCCGCGGATGCCGAACCTCTCGCCGGCCTAGGGCATGGCGACGGCGGCGGTCATCCCGAGCCTCGGCTTCAGCGTCGAGGACGCCGGCCGGCTCGCCCACGCGGCGGCGCCGACCCTGCGCTTCGCCCTGCGCATCGAGAGCCTCGGCGGCCAGCCGATCCGCTCGGTGCTGCTCGACGCGCAGATCCAGATCGCCGCGCGCCGGCGCTCGTACGCGGGCGCCGACCACGACAAGCTGTTCGACCTGTTCGGCCGCCGCGAGGACTGGGGGACCACGCTGCGGACGCTGCTGTGGACGCGCACGACCCTCGTCGTGCCGCCCTTCGAGCGCAGCACCGTCGTCGACCTCACCGTGCCCTGCAGCTACGACCTCGAGGTCACCGCCGCGCGCTACTTCGATGCGCTCGCCGACGGCGAGGTGCCGCTCGAGTTCCTGTTCAGCGGCAGCGTCTTCTACGCCGGGCCAGAGGGCGCGCTCCAGACCGCGCGGATCGCGTGGGACCGGGAGGCCGAGTACCGGCTGCCGGTGCGCGTGTGGAAGGAGACGATGGAGGCGCACTTCCCCGGCACGGCCTGGCTGCGCCTGCCCAAGGGCAGCTTCGACCGGCTCTGCGCGTACAAGTCGCGCCACGCGCTGGCGACGTGGGACGACGTCGTCGACCGGCTGCTGGGGGGCTGATGGACGCCGTGCGCCGCATCGCCGACGCCGTCCTCTACGAGGGCTACCTGCTGTGGCCCTACCGGCGCTCGGCGCTCAAGAACCAGCGGCGCTGGACGTTCGGGGGCATCTTCCCCCGCGCGCACAGCGAGGCCCACCCGGACGACCGGTGGCTGATGCGCACGGAGTGCCTCGTCGAGGGCGATCCCGAGGTGGAGGTGCGCGTGCGCTTCCTGCAGGTCTTCGGCGAGGAGGGGGTCGAGCGCGAGGTCGGGCCGGGGCCGATCGCCGTCGGCGGCCTCGAGGGCTCGGTCGGCGTGCGCAGCGAGCCGCTGGCCGAGGGGCTCTGGCGCATCACCGTCGAGATCGCCAACACGACGCCCTTCAGCGGGAGCCGCGAGGAGGCGCTCCAGCGCACGTTCTGCTCGACGCACACCGTCCTGCGCGCGCCGCGCGGCTCGTTCGTGTCCCTGACCGATCCGCCGGACGAGCTGCGCGAGGCCGCCGCGTCGTGCCGCAACGAGGGCACGTGGCCCGTGCTCGTCGAGGACCACCACACGCTGCTCTCTTCGCCGATCATCCTCCAGGACTTCCCGGCGGTCGCCCCCGAGAGTCCCGGCGACCTCTTCGACGGCGGCGAGATCGACGAGCTGCTCATCCTCAACGTCCTCGCGCTCACCGACGCCGAGAAGGCCGAGATGCGCGAGACGGATCCGCGCGCGCGAGAGATCCTCGAGCGCTGCGAGTCGCTCGGCGAGGAGCAGCTGCTGCGGCTGCACGGGGCGTGGCGGCGATGAGCTGGGAGGAGCTCGAGCGCCCGGCGCCCGACGTTGTGGTGGTCGAGGGGACCGAGGTGCGGCGCGGCAGCCGGGTCCGGCTCCGGCCCCGCGCGGGGGGCGACATCTTCGACCGGGCGCTGGCCGGGCGCGTCGGCGTCGTCGAGAGCATCGAGCAGGACATGGACGACGCCGTCCACCTCGTCGTCGTCGCCGAAGACGACCCCGGCCGCGACCTCGGCGAGCGCCGCCAGCCCGGGCACCGCTTCTTCTTCGCGGCGGACGAGGTGGAGCCGCTGGGCGACGGCGAGGCCGAAGGTGACGAGCGCGCGCGAACGAAGTTCGCGCTTGAAGGATCGACGAAGTCGATCCTCGTCGCGGGCATCGGCAACGTCTTCCTGGGTGACGACGGCTTCGGCGTCGCGCTCGCCGGCCGCCTGGCGGCGCGCGCGCTGCCGGCCGGCGTGAAGGTCGTCGACTACGGCATCCGCGGGATGGACCTCGCCTACGCGCTGGGCGACGGCTGGGACGCCGTCGTGCTGCTCGACGCGACGCCGCGCGGCGGCGCGCCCGGGACGCTCTACGTCATCGAGGCGCAGGTCGGCGACGACGCCGGCGTGCCGATCGACGCCCACGGCATGGATCCCGTCAAGGTGGTCGCGCTGGCCCGCGCGCTGGGCGCCTCGCCGCCGCGCACGCTCGTCGTGGGCTGCGAGCCGCAGACGCGGATGACCGGCGACGAGGACGAGGTCGTCGCCGACCTGAGCGAGCCGGTGCGGGCGGCGCTCGACGAGGCCGAGCGGCTCGTCGGAGAAGTGCTGCAGGACCTGCTGACCCACGAGAGGAGCCCGTCATGAAGCTGATCGCCCTGCTGGCCGCGGCCGCCGTCGGCGCGGCGGTCGTCGCGCAGCTGCCCGAGATCAAGCGGTACCTCAAGATGGAGAGGATGTAGGTGCATCGCACGCGGGTCAGGGTCGTCGAGGACGCGCTCGACGCCAACGCGACGATCGCCCGGGCCAACCGCGCCGACTTCGACCGCGCGGGCGTGAAGGTCGTCAACCTCATGAGCGCGCCGGGCGCGGGCAAGACGGCGCTGCTCGAGCGCGTCCTGCCCGCGCTCGACGGCATGCGCGTGGGGGTCCTGGAGGGCGACGTGCAGGGCTCCTACGACGCCGACCGCCTGGCCTCGCTGCACGTTCCCGTCACGCAGATCAACACCGACCCGGGCTTCGGCGGCGAGTGCCACCTCGACGCCAACATGGTTCGCAGCGCCCTGCCCGACGTGGCGCTGGACGACCTCGACCTGCTGATCGTCGAGAACGTCGGCAACCTCGTGTGCCCCGCCGAGTTCCGGATCGGCGAGGACGCCCGGGCGATGGTCTGCGCGGTCACCGAGGGCGAGGACAAGCCGCTCAAGTACCCGCTGATGTTCCGCACCTGCGAGCTGGTCGTCGTCAACAAGGTCGACCTGCTCGCGCACCTGGACTTCGACCTCGAGCGGCTGCTGCGCAACCTCGACGCCGTCAACCCCGGCGTCGAGCGGATCCTGACGAGCGCGCGAACGGGGGAGGGCGTCGACGAGCTGCGCCGGTGGCTGGCCCGCCGGGCGGCCCCGGCGGAGGTGCCTGCGTGAGCCAGGCGGCGGCGACCCGCCTGGACGAGCTGCTCGCCGCCCGCAGCACCGCGAACGCGCGCTTCTTCACGGACGAGGCCGAGCGCCTCGCCCGGCTGTGCCGGCTCATGGCCGAGCGCTTCCTGGCGGGCGGCCGGCTCGTCGCGCTCGGCACGTCGTCGGTCGCGCGGTCGGACGCGCGACATGTCGCGGTCGAGTTCGTGCACCCGGTGATCGTCGGCAAGCGCGCGTTGCCCGCCATCGCGGTCACGGCCGAGAGCGGGCCGGCCGAGCTCGTCGTCGCGCCCGGCGACGTGGTGATGGCCTTCGACGGCAGGATCGCCGCCCCGCCGGGGTGCCTGACCGTCGCCTTCGCGCCGGCCGCCGGCGGCGACTGGGCGTTCGCGCCGCCCGGCGAGGACCCCTTCGTGCACCAGGAGCTCGTCGAGACCGCCTACCACGTCCTCTGGGAGCTCGTGCACGTGTTCTTCGAGCACACCACGCGCAGCACCCCGGTGGGCGGCGGCACCGCCTTCCTCTATCCGTTCCTGGGCGAGCGCGAGGACGATCTCGACGCGGTCGTCGAGGACGTCCGCCGATCGGTGCTGATGAAGGCCGAGGAGGTCGGGGCGCTGCGTGAGCAGACGCTCGGCGAGAACCGCGACGCGCTGCTCGCGGCGGCCGCGGACGTCCGGCGCTCGCTCGACGCCGGCGGCACGCTGCTGGCCCTGGGCAACGGCGGCTCGGCGACCGACGCGATGGACGCGGTCGCCGACTTCCGTGCCGGCGGCCGGCGCGCGCTCGACCTCACCGAGGACACGGGGATCATCACCGCGATCGCCAACGACATCGGCACGGAGGCGATCTTCGCGCGGCAGATCATCGCGCTCGGGCGGGCGGGCGACGCGGTGCTCGCGCTGTCGACGAGCGGCAACTCGCCCAACGTGGTCGCCGCGCTGGCCGAGGCGCGCCGACGCGGCCTGGCGACCGTCGCGATGGTCGGCTACGACGGCGGGCGGGTGGCGGGCGAGGGCCTCGCCGACCACGTGATCATCACGCGCTCGGAGCACATCCCGCGAATCCAGGAGGCGCAGGCGAGCGCCTACCACGTCCTGCGCGAGCTGGTCGAGTCGGATGGCGGTTGACCTTCCCGCCGCGTGCCGCGCGCGGGCGCGGGTTGAGGGCACGGTCCAGGGCGTGGGCTTTCGCCCGTACGTCTGGCGGCTGGCCAACGAGCTCGGGCTGGGCGGCTTCGTCCTCAACGACGAGCGCGGTGTGCTGGTCGAGGTCGAGGGCGAGCCGCGGGCCGTCGAGCGCTTCCGGGCGCGGCTGGCGGTCGAGGCGCCGCCGCTCGCGGTGGTCGAGCGCGTGGCCTGGGCGGACGTGTCGGCGGCCGGCGAGCGGGCCTTCGCGATCGTCTCGAGCGAGCGCCGCGGCGAGGCCGACGTCCCGGTCAGCCCGGACACCGCGACGTGCGCGGACTGCCTGCGCGAGCTGTTCGACCCGGCCGACCGGCGCTTTCGCTACCCGTTCGTCAACTGCACGAACTGCGGCCCGCGCTTCACGATCGTGCGCGGCGTCCCGTACGACCGGCCGCTGACGACGATGGCGGACTTCGCGATGTGCCCGGCCTGCCAGGCCGAGTACGACGACCCCGCCGACCGGCGGTTCCACGCGCAGCCCAACGCATGCCCGGTCTGCGGGCCGCGCGCGTGGCTCGCCGACGCGAGCGGGCGCGAGCTGCCGAGCGACGATCCGATCCGCGCGGCGGCGCGCGCGCTGCTCGAGGGGGTGATCGTCGCCGTCAAGGGCGTCGGCGGCTTCCACCTCGCGTGCCGCGCCGACGACGAGCGCGCGGTGGCTGCGCTGCGCTCGCGCAAGCACCGCGAGGACAAGCCGTTCGCGCTGATGGCGGCCGGGCTCGAGGCGGCGCGGGCGCTGGTCGAGCTCGGGCCGGCGGAGGAGGATCTGCTCGTCTCGCGCCGGCGGCCGATCGTCGTCGCCCCGCGTCGCGCCGACGCGGCCGTCGCGCCGTCGGTCGCGCCCGGCCACCCGACGCTCGGCGTCATGCTGCCCTACTCGCCGCTGCACCATCTGCTCCTCGCGGACGCGGCGACGACGCTCGTGATGACGAGCGGCAACGTCTCCGACGAGCCGATCGCGTACGCCAACGACGAGGCCCTGGGCCGGCTCGGGGCGATCGCCGACCGCTTCCTGCTGCACGACCGGCCGATCCACATGCGCACCGACGACTCGGTCGTGCGCCCGCCCGTCGTCCTGCGCCGCTCGCGCGGCCACGTCCCCGACGCGCTCGCGCTGCCGGTGGCCGCGGCGCGGCCGCTGCTGGCCTGCGGGGCCGAGCTGAAGAACACGTTCTGCCTGGCCAAGGGCGCGCGCGCCTGGGTCGGCCACCACGTCGGCGACCTCGAGAACTACGAGACCCTGCGCTCGTTCACCGAGGGCATCGCGCACTTCGAGCGGCTCTTCGCCGTCGCGCCCGAGGTCGTCGCCCACGACCTGCACCCGGAGTACCTGTCGACGAAGAACGCGCTCGAGCGCGACGGCGTCGAGACCGTCGGCGTGCAGCATCACCACGCGCACCTGGCGGCGTGCCTGGCCGAGCACGGCGAGCGCGGTCCGGCGGTCGGGGCGATCTACGACGGCACGGGCTACGGCGCGGACGCGACGATCTGGGGCGGCGAGATCCTCGTCGGGGGCCTGTCGTCGTTCGAGCGCGCCGGCGCGCTGCGCCCCGTGCGCCTGCCCGGCGGCGCGCAGGCGATCCGCCAGCCGTGGCGCATGGCCTGCGCGTGGCTCGCCGAGGCGGGGGACGAGGAGATCCCGCCCGCGCTGGCCGGACGCGTGCCGGCGGCGCGCTGGCGGGCGGTCGCGCGGCTGGCGCGCGAGGGGCTCGCCTCGCCGGTGACGACCAGCGCCGGGCGGCTCTTCGACGCCATCAGCGCGCTGTGCGGCGTGCGGGCCGAGGTCAACTACGAGGGCCAGGCGGCGATCGAGCTCGAGGCGGCGTGCGATCCCGCCGAGCGCGGCGCTTACCCGCTCGCCGTCGAGGCGGGGCCGCCGCTCGTGCTCGACCCGCGCGAGACGGTCCGCGCGGCGGCTGCCGACGCCGCCGACGGCGTGGCCGCCGGCGCGATCGCCGCGCGCTTCCACCACGCCCTGGCCGCGGCCACGGCCGAGGCGATCGTCCTGGCCGCGACGCGGCACGGGCTCGAGGTCGCCGTGCTGTCGGGCGGGACGTTCGCCAACGCCGTCCTGCGCGACGACGTCACGCGCTGGCTGCGGATCGCCGGACTGCGCGTGCTCGTCCCCGAGCGCCTGCCGCCCAGCGACGGCGGCATCTCGTACGGCCAGGCGGCCGTCGCGGCGGCGCGACTGGAGGAGCGAGGCTAGGCATGCCGGGCGTCGACCAATGGCTGGCCGGCCTGGGCGACGGGTCGCTCGTGCTCGCGGCCCTCGTCGCGGTGCTGCTCGGCCTGCGGCACGCGACCGACCCCGACCACCTCACGGCCGTCGCGACGCTCATCGCCGGCGACGACCGCCACGGCGCGCGGCGCGCGCGCCGGCTCGGGCTGGCCTGGGGCGCCGGGCACGCCGCGACGCTGTTCGCCTTCGGCGTCCCGGTCGTGCTGCTCGGCAGCCGCCTGCCCGACGGGGTCCAGCGGGCGGCCGAGGCGGCGATCGGCGCGCTGATCGTCGCGCTGGCCGTCCGGCTGCTCGTGCGCTGGCGCGGCGGCGCTTTCCATACGCACGTCCACACCCACGGCGATCTCCGCCACGCCCACCCGCACGCCCACGAGCGCGCGGACGAGCACCGCGGACCGGGCCACGAGCACCCCCACGCGGAGTCGCTGGGCCGCACGCCGCTCGTGGCCTTCGGCATCGGGTTGGTCCACGGGACGGGCGGGTCGGCTGCCGCGGGGGTCCTGCTCGTCTCCGTGGCGAGCCGCGGCGCGGCCGGCGTGGCGGCCCTCGGCCTGTTCGCCGCGGCCACGGCGCTCTCGATGGCGCTGGCGTCGGCGCTCTTCGGCCAGGCGCTGGCGCGCGGCCGGCTCGTCGAGCGCCTCGTCCCGGCGCTCGGGGCCTTCAGCCTGCTCTTCGGCTGCTGGTACGCGCTGGGCGCCGCCTGAGGGCGCCGGGGACGAACTTCACCCGCCGGGGGCAGAGAAGGCCCTAGTACGCGAGGTGGACATGAAAGAGGTTTGTTGCGAGCCCGGATCGCGCCGTCTCGCTCCCGCGCCTCCCGGCTCGTCGCCACACCCACATCCCCGGAGGCCCTCATGTCGCATGCCTTGGCGCCCGCGCGCCGGGACATGGATGTCGTGCGCGCCGGCGCGGCCGAGCCGGCCGAGGCGGGCTGCTGGGAGATCGACCACCTCCAGGAAGGAGGCCCATATGGCGTTCAGGGCGCTCGTGCCCGCGTCCCGTATCCGGGGCAAGAAGACGAAGCACACGGGCAGCAAGTCCAGCAAGAAGAAGAAGAAGACCAAGAAGAAGCACACGACCAAGACCTGATCGGGGTCTCGGCGTGTCCGTCCCGCCGCGCCGGTTGCGGCGGGACGGCAACGCCCGGCGGGGGCCGTGCGCCGGTTGCGTGAGCGACTGCGCGCCCTCGTGGCGCCGCCCGCCGGGGCCGAGCGGCTGGTCGCCGAGGCCCCGCCCGTGGCGGTGCGCGAGCTGTTCGCGCGCTTCTGGCCCTACGCGCGCCCGTACCGGCTCGTCATGGCGGCCGGCCTGGCGTTCGCCCTGGTCGTCCCCGCCTTCGAGGCGGCCGAGATCTGGCTCTTCAAGCTCGTCGTGGACGACGTGTTCGTCCCGCGCGACCTGGGCCCGCTGGTCTGGATCGCCGCCGGCTACCTCGCGATCACGGTCGTCGGCGGGGTGGTCTCCTTCCTCGACGACTACGTCGATGCGTGGGTCGGCCAGCACTTCCTGCTCGACGTGCGCGCCGCCCTCTTCTCGCACTTGCACCGGCTCTCGCTCGACGTCCTGGACCGCCGGCGCCTGGGCGACCTCGTCACCCGGCTCACCGGCGACGTGCAGGCGATCGAGTCGTTCATCCTCGGCGGGGTCAGCATCGGCGTCACCGCACTGGCGAGGCTCGTGCTCTTCGGCGGCGCGCTGTTCTTGCTCTCCTGGCGGCTGGCGCTGGTCTCGCTGATCGTCACGCCGCTGTTCTGGTGGACGGCCCGGCGCTTCTCCGGGCTGGTCAAGCGCGCGGCGCGCGAGAAGCGGCGGCGCAGCGGCTCGCTGGCCGCGGTCGCCGAGGAGGCGCTGGCCAACGCGATGCTCGTGCAGAGCCTCAACCGCCAGGACACCGAGCTCGAGCGCTTCCGCCGCGAGAACCGCTCGATCATGGAGGCCGAGCTGGCCGCCACCCGGATCCGCTCGCTGTTCGGACCGCTGGTCGACGTCGTCGAGCTCGCCGGCGTCATCGTGGTGCTCGGCACGGGGACCTGGCTGCTGACCAGCGGCGAGCTCACCGTCGGCGGCCTGATCGTCTTCCTCGCCTACCTCACGCAGCTCTACGGCCCGGTGCGCTCGCTCAGCCGGCTGTCGAACACCATCTTCTCCGCGTCGGCCGGCGCCGAGCGCGTGCTCGAGCTGCTCGCCGAGGAACCGCGCGTGACCGACGCGCCGCACGCCCGCGCGCTCGCCGGCGTGGACGGCGAGCTCGAGTTGCGCGACGTCACGTACCGCCACCCCGGCGCGGCCGCGCCGGCGCTGCGCGACGTCTCCCTGCGGGTGCTTCCCGGGGAGACCGTGGCGCTCGTCGGCCCGAGCGGCGCGGGCAAGTCGACGCTGGCGCGGCTGCTGCTGCGCTTCGACGACCCCGACGCCGGCGCCCTCCTGCTCGACGGCCACGACCTGCGCGACCTGACCGTGGCCTCGCTGCGCGACCACGTCGGGCTGCTGCTGCAGGAGACGCTGCTGCCCGACGCAACTGTCGCGGAGGTCATCGCCTACGGCCGCCCCGGCGCCGGCGACGCGGAGATCGAGGCCGCGGCGCGCACCGCGGGCGCCCACGACTTCATCAGCGCGCTGCCCGACGGATACGGCACCCGGGTCGGCCAGCGCGGCCGCATGCTCTCGGGCGGCCAGCGCCAGCGCCTCGCCGTCGCGCGCGCGCTCGTGCGCGACACCCCGGTCCTCGTGCTCGACGAGCCGACGACCGGCCTGGACGCCGCCGCGCGCGAGCGGCTGCTCGGCCCGCTCGGGCGGCTCATGGAGGGGCGCACGACGATCCTGATCTCGCACGACCCCGCCGTCGTCGCCCACGCCGACCGCGTCATCCGGCTCGAGGAGGGCCGCGTGGTCGAGCCCGTCGCCGAGGAGCTGACCGCGTGACGCCGTTCTGCGCGGGCCGCGAGGTGGCACCGGGCGTGCACCTCATCGCACTGCTCGCCCGCTCGCACCACCTCGACGTCTACGACGCGTGGTCGGACCGGCGGGTGTGCCGCGTGGTCGTCAAGACGCCCAGGCCCGACCGCCTGCGCGAGCCCGCCGCGCGCAGCGACCTGCTGCGCGAGGGGCGGCTGCTGCGCCGGCTCGCGCACCCGCACATCGTCCGCGCCTACGGCGTCCACGACGGCCCGCGGCCGGCGATCGTCCTCGAGACGCTCGGCGGCGAGACGCTCGCGCACCTGCTGCACCGCCGCCGGCGGCGCCTGGCCGCGGCGGAGGTCGCGCACCTGGGCGCGCACGTCGCCTCCGCGCTCGCCTACCTGCACGCCGAGGGCGTGCTCCACCTCGACGTCAAGCCGTCGAACATCGTCGCCGACGGCGGCCGCGCCAAGCTCATCGACCTGTCGATCGCCCGCCCGCCGGGTCGCATGCGCGCGGGGCGGGGCACCTGGTACAACATGGCGCCCGAGCAGGCCCGCGGCGGGGTCATCGGGCCGCCGGCCGATGTCTGGGGGCTCGGCACCGTGCTCTACGAGGCGGCGACCGGAACCAACCCCTTCGACGAGATCGAGTGCGGCGACGACGACTACCCGCAGCTGCTCGTGCGCGCCGCGCCGGTGCGCAGCCTGCGGCGGCTTCCGGCGCCGCTCGCCGCCGTGATCGACGGCTGCCTGGAGCCGGCGGCGCCGGATCGCCCGCGGCTCGGCGAGGCGCTCGCCGCGCTGGGCGAGGTGGCGGCGGCGTGCTGAGGCGCGCGTTGCTCGCCGCGTGTGTCGCCGCGCTCGCGGCGGCCTGCGCCGCCCCGGCCGCGCCGGCCCGGATCGCGTTCGTCACCAACCGCGAGGGCGACCGCGAGATCTACCTCATGGACGACGCGGGCGGCGGCCTGGTCAACCTGACCGACGACTTCTCCGAGGACTACGACCCCGCGTGGTCGCCGGACGGGACGCGCATCGCGTTCACGCGCGACGACGGGACGGGGCCGGACATCATGAGCATCACCGTCGACACCCGGGACGCGACGGTGCTCACCGATGCGCCCGGCGCCGACGAGCAGCCCGCCTGGTCGCCGGACGGGACGAGGATCGCCTTCGTCAGTGCGCGCACCGGCGGCCCCGAGGTGTGGGTCATGAACGCCGACGGCAGCGCACAGGCCGAGGTGACGAGCACCGGCGGACACGCGCACGACCCGTCGTGGTCGCCCGACGGGACGCGCCTGGCCTACTGGCGCGACGACGCGCAGCAGGTCCACGTCGTGGCCCCCGACGGCAGCGGCGACGCGGCGCTGGGCGCGCCGGGCACCGGCGACCGTCAACCCGCCTGGTCGCCCGACGGCGCCCGCGTCGCCGTCGCCTCGGCGCGCGGCGGCGGCCTCGACGTGTGGGCCATGGGTGCCGACGCGCTCGCACCCGTCGACCTCACGCCGGCGCCGGGGCACGACACCGAGCCGTCGTGGTCGCCCGACGGGCGCATCGCCTTCACCTCGGATCGCGACGGCAACCCCGAGATCTATGTCATGAACGGCGACGGCTCGGGCCAGACGCGCCTGACGAGCGATCCCGCAGCCGACACGTCCCCGGCGTGGCAGCCGCACGGGGGGAATCCGGCGCCTGGGTCAGGCACCGGAACGCCGCCGGCCGCCGGGGCGCCCGGAGCCCCATCCGGCTCCGGGCCCTCCGGCGCGCCGGCGGCCGGCGGCGGAACGACGGTCGCCGGCTCGCCGACCTCTGCCGGCCGGCCCCGGCCGGGGTCGCGCGCGCCGGCGACCGTCCACCGCGGGACCCTGCGCATCCGGATCGACCTGCGGTTCACGCCGGTCCGCGTGCTCGCCGATCGCGTGCAGATCGCCATCCCCGTGCGGGTCAACCGCGCGGCGGTCGTCTCGATCGAGGTCCGCCACCACGGACGGCGCGTCGTGCTCATCGGGCGCCGGCTGCGCCGCGGCACGACGGTCCTGCGGTGGTCGCGCAAGATCCGCGCCCAGGCACCCTGGCGGGGGACCTACCGGATCGGGCTCAACGCCGCGCGCGCCACCTGGACGGATGGCTGAGTCGGACTCTCGTTAGGCGCTCCGGGCCTCGCGGGTACCACGGCGCCCGCTTCGTCGACACGGTCGTCGACGGGCCGAGGAGGCTACCCCCGCATGACCATTGCAAGCGCGCTCAGGCGCGGAGTCGTCGCCGCCGTGGCGGCGCTGTGCGTCCCGGCGGCCGCGGCATCGGCCGCGCCGCCGGTCACGCTCGAGCGCACGGCCGATCAGGTCGTGCTGGCCAACGGCTTCGTGCGCGCGACGTTCGACCTGCGCCACCCGCAGCTCGCCGCGCTGCAGGCCGACTTCCAGGGCAACGGCAACTACGGCGCCAATCTCAGCGCCGGCATCGCGCTCGCGCGCAACGACGGCGCCGAGCACAGCTCCGCGGCGGGCGCCGCGGGCGGCCTGGCGGTCAACGTGCTCGAGCAGGGCCCCGGCGCGGCGCGCGTGCAGATCGACGGCGTCGTCGACGACGTCAACAGCCCGCTCGTCACCTCGACGTGGACGCTCGCGCTCGGCAGCGGCTCGCGGACCCTCGACCTCGCCGTCGACGCGCACGCGGTGCGCGCCGCGCAGGTGCGCTCGGTGCGCCTCGCCTACGCGCTGACCCCGACCTCCGTCTACGGCTTCTTCGACCGCGGCGCGACGCAGCGTATCGCCTCCGACGCCCCGTACTTCGCCTCGGCCGATCACCTGCAGCGCTTCTACGCGCTGGGCGGCGGCGGGGCGGTCGACGTGACCGCCGCCGGGCAGCGCCAGACGGCGCTGGTCAGCCGCCCGTCCGCGCCGGCGAGCGGCCTCGAGCAGGTCATGGCCGGCTCGTATCCGCGGCTCGACGCGTGGGACGCCGGCGGCTGGGCCCAGGCGGGCGCCGTCAACGTCGGCGCCGGCGACGCCTGGCACCTCAGCGCGCGCATCACGCCCAACAACTACGACTTCCCCGCGGGCGCGGTGCCCGACGGCGCGAACATGCGCTTCGACGACCTGCGGGCGATGCTGACCGCGGTCTACGGCACGGCGGCCGGGATGCTCGACACCTACCAGCTGCCCGGTGAGGCCGCGCCCTCGCTCGCCGCGCCCACGCGCTGGTACGGCGACGGCCGCAACTTCTACGACCCGGACACGTGGCTGATCGACACGGCCCTGCTGTACTCGGGGGACCCGTACCTCGAGCAGCAGGCGCGCACGCTGATCGAGAAGTCCGGCGACGCGATGTCGGCGAGCGGGCAGATCCCGCACCACTTCAACGGCGCCACGCCGACCTACACGGCGCTCAGCGGCGCCACCCAGACCGGCCCGAACATCTTCTGGATCTCCGCGGCGCTGCAGTACGTCAAGGCCACCGGCGACGACGGCTGGCTGCGCGCCCACATGCCCGCGATCGAGCGCGCGCTCGGCTTCCTCACCGACCGCTACGACCCGGCGGTCAAGCTCGTCAACGCGCCGGGGCCGCTGTGGATCGACGTCTTCGTCCGCCAGAACTTCACGGCGGACACCAACGCGTTCATGGTCGACCTCCTGCGCGAGGTCGCCGACGCCGAGGCGCTGCTCGGCGACGACGCCCTCGCGGCTCGCCGCCGCGCCCTGGCCGACGACATCGTCACCGGGATGAACGACCGGCTGTGGGCGGGCGACCACTACGTCACGCAGCTGAACCCCGACGGAACGACGCGCGACTTCGTCGACTACGACGCCAACCTGCTCGCGGTCGGCTTCGGCGTGGCGCCGCCCGACCGCGCGCAGAAGATCCTCGCCCGCGTCGACGCCGGCCCGTGCACCCACGGGCGCCCGACGTGGGTCTCCGAGCGCACGTACGGATCGGGCGACACCTACGGCGGCAACACCGGCGACTCGGCCGTGACCATGGGCCGGATCGGCTGGGCCGACGCGCAGGCCCGCCGGCGCGTCGGCGACCGCTCGACCTTCGAGGACAAGATCCTCGGCCCGGTCCAGTCCGACCTGCTCGCGCGCACCTGGCTGACCGAGCGCTACGACTGCGCCGGCCACGCGACCCGCGCGCCGTACTACTACGAGTACCCCTCGCTCGTCGCCATGCTCCTCCGCGAGACCGCGTACGGCATCGACGTGGGGCTGCAGGACGTCGTCATCGCCCCGTTCACGCGCAGCGACTTCCGCTATCACCTCGGCTCGGTCGACGTGACCTACAGCGGGAACGGCGCCTCGCTCACCCTGCCGGGGAGCGGGATCAAGCGCTACGCGATCCACGGGCAGCGCCCGGGCGCGACGTACGCCATCACGGTCACCGGCGAGAACGCGCAGCCGCCGGCGAGCGCGGTCGCCGGCGCGGACGGCGTCGTGCGCTTCAGCGCCCCGATCGGCCCGCGGACGACGGTGACCGCCGCGCCGCCCGGCTCGCCCGGCGCCGGCGCCGGCGCGGGCGCCGGCGCGAGCGGGGCGAGGCCCGACCGCACGGCGCCGAAGGTGCGCGTGAGCGCGCGCCGCCGCCAGCGCGCCCGGCGCTACATCCGCGTCGCCGTCACCTGCGACGAGCGC
>DASXRF010000505.1:0-10029 GCA_036506755.1 Solirubrobacteraceae bacterium
GGTCTTCGAGAACATCCCCACCCTGCAGAACGAGGTGCGCGCGCTCGCCCGCGAGCGCGACGCCGTCATCCTGGCCCACAACTACCAGGTGCCCGAGGTCCAGGACGTGGCCCACTACGTCGGCGACTCGCTCGGCCTCTCACGCCAGGCGGGCGCGGCCGCGGCATCGACGATCGTCTTCTGCGGCGTGCACTTCATGGCCGAGACGGCGTCGATCCTCTGCCCCGACAAGAAGGTCCTGATCCCCGACCTCGACGCCGGCTGCTCGCTGGCCGACTCGATCACCGCCGAGCAGCTGCGCGACTGGAAGGCGAAGCACCCCGGCGCGATCGTCGTCATGTACGTCAACACGACGGCCGACGTGAAGGCCGAGACCGACTACTGCGTGACGTCGTCGAACGCGGTGAAGGTCGTCGAGCACATCTACCGCGAGCACGGCGAGGACACCGAGATCCTCTTCGGCCCCGACATGTTCCTCGGCGCGTACGTCGAGAAGATGACCGGCCGGCGCATGCACGTCTGGGACGGTGAGTGCCACGTCCACGCCGGCATCCGCCCGAGCGACATCGCCACGGTGCGCGAGGCGCACCCGGGGGCGGACTTCCTCATCCATCCCGAGTGCGGCTGCTCGACGAGCGTCATGGAGTACGTCGCCGCCGGCGACGTCGACGCGCAGGGCGTCCACATGCTCTCGACGGGCGGCATGCTCGCCTACGCGCGCCAGGCGGCGCCGGGCACGACGGCGATCATGGCCACCGAGACCGGCATGCTCCACCCGCTGCGCAAGGCCAACCCCGACGTCGACTTCATCGCGGCCAACGAGGCGGCCAGCTGCCGCTTCATGAAGATGATCACGCTCACCGGCCTGCGCGACGCGCTGCGCGACCTCAAGCACGAGGTCAAGGTCCCGGCGCACATCGCCGAGCGCGCGCGCCTGCCGATCGAGCGGATGGTCGCGATCAGCTAGTCAGCCGGGCACGTCGGCCGTGAAGTCGACGCCCTGCTCCACCGCCTCGCGCACGCGGCGCAGCGTCATCCGCTTGCGCTCGAGCTCGGCCGGCGTGTAGCAGTGCACGTCGGCCGGGGCGCCCATCTCGCTGGCGTCCCACACGGCGCCGCACTGGTAGACGCGCTCGAGCCAGGGCATCCCGTCGAAGGCCTCGGAGACGAGCACGACGACGTACTCCGGGCCGCGCTCGCGCTGCCGCCCCGCGCCGCGGTCGTCGGCCACACGCGCCCCGCCGACGAGGGCGCGCTCGAGCGGGAAGCGGTCGCCGACGCGCCGCAGGTAGGCGACCAGCTCAGCGCGGTTGAGCTCGGCGCTCAGGCGAACTCGCCCTCGTCGTGGGGGCCGACGCACGCGATCGCCAGCCGGTCGGGGTCCACGCCGCGCGCGACCTCGGCGACCTGCTCGTGCGTGACGGCGTCCAGGCGCGCGATCGCGCCGTCGGGGTCGATGTCCTCGCCGAAGACGATCCGCTGGTTGGCGGCATAGCGGGCCACGGCGTTCGTGTTCTCGAACGCGAGCACGCGGCGCCCGGCGGCGTAGGCGCGCGCCCGCTCGACCTCCTCCTCGGTGGGCCCGTCGCGGTGCAGCTCGGCGACGATCTCGCGCATCCGCCCGTAGGCCTCGGCGCACTTGCCCGACTCCAGGCCGGCGCCGAGCCCGAGGACCGGCGCGTCGGCGAAGGCGTGGTCGATCGCCCAGACCGAGTAGCACAGCCCCCGCTGCTCGCGGATCTCGTCGAACAGCCGCGAGCCCATCGAGCCGCCCAGCAGCGTGGAGTAGATGGTGAGCGCGGCGCGTTGGCGCGCGTCGGAGACGTCGACGCTCGGCTCGTAGGCCATCCGCAGGTGCGACTGGTTGGTGTCGCGCTGCTCGACCTTGACGCCCTCCTGCAGTCCCGGCGCGGCCTCGAAGCGCTCGGGCGCGGGCAGCGACGGGAAGCGCCCGAACAGCTCGTCGACGCGGCCGTTGGACGGCACGTGGTCGAGGTTGCCGACCAAGAACACGCCGCCGCGTTCGCCCGCCCAGCGGCGCTCGCGGAAGGCGACGATCCCCTCGCGGCTGAAGGTCCGCAGGTGGTCCTCCGGCCCGAGCACCGTGCGCCCGAGCGGGTGATCGCCGTAAGCCGCCTCGTCGATCAGCATCTCGGCCACCGCCGACGGCTGGTCCTTGTAGCGCTGGATCTCCTGGATGACGACGCCGCGCTCCTTGTCGAGCTCGGCGGCGTCGAGCTTCGGGCGCCCGGCGAAGTCGGTCAGCAGGTCGGCCGCGTCGACCGCGACCTCCGCGCGGCACGTGATGTGGAACGCGACGAGGTCGTGGCTGGTGTAGGCGTTCAGCGAGGCGCCCATGCGCTCGGCGGTCTCGTTGACCTTGCGGTAGTCGTCGTAGACCTCGCCGCCCTTGAAGACGAGGTGCTCGAGGAAGTGCGCCATGCCGTTCTCGTCGGGCCGCTCGGTGCGCGCGCCGGCGTCGAAGGCGACGAGGATCGTCGTGGCGCGCGTGCCGGGCAGCCCGACCCGGTGAATGGGCAGGCCGTTGGGCAGGGTAGAGCTCGTGATCTGCGGCACGAGCACGAGCTTAGAGATTGCCTGAAAAACAACTTGCGTGCAGCCCAATTCAAGCCGCGTACACTTGCCCGCTTCCCCATGGCGACTGCCGAAGCCGATCCCCGTGTCCTGACGGCCGCGCACGCGTCCGCACCCGCCGTCGTCGAGTTCCGCGGTGTCTCCAAGGAATACGACACCGACGTCGGCCTGCTCGACGCGACGTTCAGCGTGCTGCGCGGCGAGTTCGTGTTCCTCGTCGGCGCGACCGGCTCGGGCAAGTCGACGCTCATGCGCCTGCTGCTCAAGGAGATCGAGCCGACCGCGGGCGCGATCCGCGTGGCGGGCCGCGACCTGCAGGAGATGACCAGGCGCAAGGTCCCCTATTACCGGCGCAACATCGGGATGGTCTTCCAGGACTTCAAGCTGCTCCCGAACCGCACGGTCCACGACAACGTCGCCTACGCGCTGCAGGTCACCGGCCACTCGCGCCGCCAGATCCGCGAGAAGGTGCCCGACATCCTGCGCCTCACCGGGCTGTCGCTGAAGCTGCACCACTACCCCGATCAGCTCTCGGGCGGCGAGCAGCAGCGCGTGTCGGTGGCCCGCGCCTTCGTCAACCACCCGCCGCTGCTGCTGGCCGACGAGCCCACCGGCAACCTCGATCCCGAGACGTCGATCGGGATCATGCAGCTGCTCTACCGGATCAACCGGACCGGGACGACGGTCATCGTCGCCACGCACGACTCGGCGATGGTCGACCGCATGCGCCGGCGCGTGATCGAGCTGCACAAGGGGCGCATCGTGCGCGACGAGGCCACCGGCCTCTACGCGCCGCAGACGACCGCCGAGTTCCGCGCGCTGCTGGAGGACTAGCGGTGGGGCTGGCCTTCTTCCTCCGCGAGTCGCTGCGCTCGATCCAGCGCAACGCGATCCCGAGCTTCGCCGCCATGGCGTCCGTGCTCGTGACGCTGCTCGTCCTCGGCGTCTTCATCCCGGTCGTGCAGGCGACGACGGGCGCGGCCAACGAGGTGCGCTCGAAGGTCCTGCTCGACGTCTACCTCAGGACCGACGCCAAGCCCGACGACGTCGCACGGGTCCGCGCGCTGCTCGGCCGCACCGACCACGTGCGCACGGTCGCCTTCGTCTCCAAGGCGCAGGCCTACGCGCACGAGCGCAAGCGCAACCCCGAGGCCTACGCGCTGCTGGGCTCCAACCCGCTGCCCGACACGTTCCGCGTCACGCCCGACCGGCCCGAGAACATCGGGCGCATCCGCGACGCGCTGAGCCCCGACACGCCGTCGGGCGGGCGGACCGTCGTCGACCCCGCCATCGACGAGGTCAAGAACCGCAAGGACGACACGGACAAGATCCTCTCGGCGACCCGGGTCGTGAAGGTCATGACCGGCGTGCTGGCCGCTCTGCTCATCCTCGCCTCCGTGCTGCTCGTCTCGAACACGATCCGCCTGTCGCTGTTCGCGCGCCGCCGCGAGGTCGAGGTCATGAAGCTGGTCGGCGCGACGGATTGGTTCATCCGCTGGCCATTCGTGCTCGAGGGCATGTTCCTCGGCGCGCTCGGCGGCGTGCTCGCCGTGCTGCTGCTGGCGGTCGGCAAGATCGCGCTGCTCGATCCGCTCGAGCGCGACTTCGCGCTGCTGTCGGCGCCGCAGACCGTCAGCTTCGGCGTCCTGGGGCTGGTCCTCATGCTCGCCGCCATCGGCGTGTCGGCCGCCGGCTCGGGGCTGTCGCTGCGTCGCTTCCTGCGAGTCTGAGCGCTCGCCGCGGGCTACCCTTGTCCGGCGCGCGGTGAGCCCGCGCAGGCGCTCCGCGATGCACCCCCGTCCCCGACAGCCGCTCGTCGTCGCGCTCGGCGTCCTCGCGCCCGTGCTGCTGATCTTCGGCATCTGGCTCGGCGGCCATCCGGATCGCCTGCCCGGACCGCTGCGCGACGCGCTCGTCGGCGACACCGACGCGCAGACCGTCGACCGCGCGCTCGACGAGGTCCACAGCGAGTACTACCGCCCGGTGCCGCGCGACGAGCTCGTCGACGCCGCCCTGCGCGGCGTCGTGCGCTCGCTGCACGACCGGTTCTCCTCGTACTTCACCGCGCGCCAGTACCGCGACTTCCAGGAGAGCACGGACGCCGAGTTCTCGGGCGTCGGGCTCACGGCGCGCGAGGACCCGCGCGGGCTGCTCGTCGACGAGGTCTTCGACGACTCGCCCGCCAAGCGCGCGGGAATCCGCTCGGGTGACGTGATCGTCGGGGTCGACGGGCACTCGCTGCACGGCAAGCCCGGCGAGGCGTCGCGCGCCCTGATCAAGGGCCGCCCAGGGACGCGCGTGCGCCTGACCATCCTGTCCCGCGGGCGCCGCCGCACCGAGACCGTCCAGCGCGCGACCGTGTCGGTGCCCGTCGTCGCCTCGCACCTCGGGCGGCTCGCCGACGGGCGCCGCTACGCCGACGTGGCGCTCGCGCAGTTCTCCAGCGGGGCGCACGGCGAGCTGCGCGCGGCGATCGACAAGCGCCTCCAGGAGGGCGCGAAGGGCCTCGTGCTCGACCTGCGCGGCAACGGCGGCGGGCTGGTCGAGGAGGCGCGGCTGGTCGCGTCGATCTTCATTCCCGAGGGGCCGATCGTCAGTACGCGCGGGCGCGCGCAGCGCCCGCGGACCCTCATGGCCGCGGGCGGGGCCATCGCCAAGGACATCCCGGTCGTCGCGCTGGTCGACGGCGACACCGCATCGGCGGCCGAGATCGTCGCCGGCGCCCTGCAGGACCGCCACCGCGCCAAGGTCGTCGGGAGCCACACGTTCGGCAAGGGCGTCTTCCAGGAGGTCACTACGCTGCCGAACGGCGGCGCGCTCGATCTCACGGTCGGGCAGTACTTCACGCCCAGCGGGCGCAACCTCGGCGGCGCGGGCGTCAAGCGCGGCTCCGGCGTCAAGCCCGACGTCGTCGCCCGCGACGACCCGCACACGCCCCGATACGACGAGGCCCTCGCCGCCGCCAAGCGCGTCCTCGCCGGCGGGCGTTGAGCCTGGATCCCCCGATCGATCGTGGATGCGAGCCGCCCGGAGGCCGAGTCAGACGGCTTCGGCCGCGCATCCGCAGGGCGACCCCTTCGGTTCGCGGCCGAAGCCGTATGACGACGGCATCCGGGCGGGTCGCGCCGCGAGAATCGGGGGATCCAGGCTGAGCGCCCACCGCCATCGTCCCGGCGCGCCGCCCCGGCGCGCGACGCGCGAGCGCCCGCCGCGCGAGCCCGAGGTCGCGCGCGCGCCGGTGCGCGTCGCCGTGCTCGACACGCGCGGGCGCTTCCTTGTCGGCGAGCCGTTCTTCGACCGCGGCCGCGGCGTGGCCGTCGAGCGCGACCGCCGCGCGCGCGTCGGCGACCTCGTGCTGCTGCGTCCGCCGGCGCGGGGTCGCGGCGCCGCGAAGGTCGTGCGGACGATCGGGCGCCCCGACAACCCGCGCGACGTCATCGAGGCGCTGATGCTCGACCGCGGGCTTGCCCGGCGCTTCGACCCGGCGGTCGAGCGCGAGGCGCGCACCGTGCGCGACGCGGGCGGGGCGCCGCACGCCCGCGACGCCGCGCGGCGCGACCTGCGCGATCTCCCGACCCTGACGATCGACCCCGTCACCGCCAAGGACTTCGACGACGCGATCTCCGCCGAGCGCCTCGAGGGCGGCGGCGCGCGCGTGTGGGTGCACATCGCCGACGTCGCCGCGTTCGTCGCCCCGGGCTCGCTCGTCGACCGCGAGGCCCACAAGCGCGCGACCTCGGTCTACGTTCCCGGCGCGGTGGAGCCGATGCTGCCCGAGGCGCTCTCCAACGACGCGTGCTCGCTGCGCCCGCACCAGGATCGCCTCGCGGTGACCGTCGAGATGGACTTCGCCGGCGAGCGCGTCACGCGCGCCGCGTTCTACCGCAGCGTCATCCGCTCCGACGCGCGGCTGGACTACGACCAGGTCGACCGCGTGTTCGCCGGGGCGGAGGCGGCCCAGGAGCCGTGGGCGGGGCCGCTCGCCGTCGCGCGCGAGGTAGCCGCCGACCTGGCCGCCGCGCGGGCGCGCCAGGGCGCGCTGGCCGTCGAGAGCGTCGAGCCCGAGTTCGCCTTCGACCGCGCCGGGCACGTGACGGCCGCCGAGCAGACGGTGCAGACGGAGTCGCACCGGCTCATCGAGCACCTGATGATCGCCGCCAACGAGCAGGTCGCGACGCTGCTCGAGCAGCGCGCCCTGCCGGCGCTCTTCCGCGTGCACGAGCGCCCGGACCCGCCCCGGGTCGAGCGGCTCGCCGTGCAGCTCGCGTCGCTCGGCGTTCCGACGCCGCCGCTGCCGGAGCAGATGACGCCCCAGCAGGCCGCCGACGCGGTCGCCGAGATGAGCCGCCTGGTCGACGAGCACGTGCGTCGCACCGGCCGCGGGCGGGTGGGGCTGACCAACCTCGTGCTCCGCTCGCTCAAGCAGGCCTACTACTCGCCGCGAAACCTCGGCCACGCCGGCCTGCACCTGGCGCGCTACTGCCACTTCACGTCGCCGATCCGCCGGTACCCTGACCTCGTCTGCCATCGGTCGCTGCTCAGTGCGATCGGCGCCGGCGAGGAGGCGCCGCGCCCGAGCGGGCTCGACGCCCTGGGCGAGTGGACGAGCGCCCGCGAGCGCGAGGCGATGCTCGTCGAGCGCGACGCCGACGACGTCGCGCGCTGCTTCCTGCTCGAACGCGAGCTCTTCGAGTCCGGCTGGGAGACCGCCTACGAGAGCGAGGTCGTCTCGGTCATCGGCGCGGGCGCGTTCCTGCGGTTCGGCGACGGCTACGAGGGGCTGCTCCCGGTGCGCCGGCTGCGCGGGGACTGGTGGGAGCTCAACGAGGAGGGCACGATCCTGTACGGCGAGCGGTCGGGGGCGGCGATCCGGCTCGGCGACGCGGTCCGCGTGCGCGTCGAGCGCGTCGACACCGCGCGGGGTCGCGTCGACCTGCTGCCAGCGGATACGTTCGAGGCCTGATGGCCAAGGCGAAGCGCAAGGCCGCCCCGGGCGACGTCGCCAGCAACCGGCAGGCGTCGTTCCGGTATCACCTGATGGACCGCCTCGAGGCGGGCATCGTGCTGCGCGGGACCGAGGTCAAGTCCCTGCGGACCAACGGCGCGCAGATGCGCGACAGCTACGCGACGCTCACCTCCGACGGCGAACTGTGGCTGCACAACCTCCACATCCCGCCCTACACGCCGGCGGCGCGCGAGAACCACGACCCCGACCGCTCGCGCAAGCTGCTGCTGCACCGCCGCGAGATCGACCGCCTGGTCGGCCGCATCCGCGAGCGCGGCCTGACCGTCGTGCCCACCCGGATGTACTTCAAGGGCCCCCACGCCAAGGTCGAGATCGCGCTCGCCCGCGGCAAGGACGTCGGCGACAAGCGCGAGGCGATCAAGGAGCGCGAGCAGAAGCGCGAGATGGAGCGGGCGATGGGGCGCCGGCGTTAGAGGCTGCGCTGCAGGTGCGTCGCGTCCATCCCGAGGATGAGCGCGGCGGCCAGCCCGACGTAGACCGCCCCCACGGCGAGGCGCGCCAAGGCCGGCACGCGGTAGTAGGCCTGCGCGCCCGGCTCCTTGCGCGCGCCCCAGCGCCGCCACGTCTCCATCGCGCCGAAGAGCAGGAAGAGGAGCCCGATCGGGTTGGGGAAGACGATGACGAAGGCCACCAGGACGGCGATGCCGACGAACCACATCCACGGCGCCATCGCAGCCATCGCCCGGCCGCCGTCGAACGGCACCACCGGCACCAGGTTCAAGAGGTTCAGGAAGAACCCGACGAACGCCAGCGCTCGCCAGAAGTCGCCGCCGCCGAACGCGACCGGGATCAGGCATGCGGCCGCGCCGAGCGAGCCGAGGACCGGCCCGGCCAGGCCGACGCGCGCCTCGGCGAGCGCGTTGTCCCCGAGGGATCGCGCGCCGATGAACGCGCCAAGGAACGGGATGAAGATGGGCGCGCTGGCCGGGACACCCTCGCGGCGCAGCTGGATGACATGGCCCATCTCGTGGACGAAGAGCAGCAAGACGAAGCCGACGGCGATCTTCCAGCCCCAGAGCGTCGCGTAGGCGGCGACCGAGACCAGCATCGTCCCGGACGTCGTCAGCAGCTTGAGCTTGGGCAGCAGGAAGAGGAGCGCCTTGAGCTTGGCGGCGAGCTTGACCAGCACGACGGCCGCCGTGGCGATGGCGCCGCCGAGGCGCTTCCACGGCGATGGGCGCCGGGGCTCCTCCCAGGGGGGTTGCTCGGTGGCGGGGGCGGGCGTGATCGACATGGCTGAGATCTGATTGTGGCAACGCCACGGGGCTTCGCCGAATTTGTTCGCAATTTGCGGGGATTTCGTGGGAGTCGCGCCTTGCTCTGGGGGTCTACCGAGACGTAGCGTCGGTCCAAGACGCGGTGCCGAGCCGCAACCAAAGAGCGAACTCCACGGGACGCAAGGAACGCCGCCCGAGCCATCAGCGCCGCCTACCAGGCTGGCGACGAGGCAAAGGGCTCCCGACAGCGGTTCGGCCCGCGTCCCTTCTTTGAGGCGATACAGTCCAGCGCCGCCCGGCAGCAGCGGCACCGGTCCTCGACGTGGTTGCCCGAAGCCTCTCCGCACGGATGCTCGTCCTGAGCGCGTCGGTCGCCGTCGCGCTCGTCGGCGGCCCGGATCTTCCGCCCGTTCCATCGCGTCCACCCCGTCGACCGCTACGAGGGCTCGGGCATCGGCCTGGCCATCTGCGAGCGCATCGTCGCCCAGCACGGCGGGCGCATCTGGGCCGAAGGGCGCGAGGGCGAGGGCGCCACCTTCTATGCCCTTGGCCGATAGATAGAATGGGGTCACTACCACCACGGGGACGACATGGCTTCGACGCGGTCGGTTCGTGCGGGTAGCTGCGAGTCGAGGTTCCGGAGGCCTCGTTAAACCCCGGAAAAACCATACGTGCGGACTCTCACGAGTACGCCCTCGTCGCTTAGTTAGAAGCTAAGCGCGAGGTTTCGGCCCCGGCCAGCCTGCCGCCGGGATCCGCCGGAATCAGAATGCAGGCTCGCCCGGAGAGGTTCGCCTCCGCCGAACCGGGGACTCCCAAGTGAGGCTGGTCCCCCGCAACCCCGCCGGCGAGGCGAGCGGGGGACGAGATCAGAGCGCCGGCTACGCTCGTAGACGCTGCCCTTCACGCGATTGCGGACGCGGGTTCGATTCCCGCCGTCTCCACTGACACGACCCGGAGCGCCAATCCGGGACACCCCTGCAAATCCCGTTCATTTCGAGCGGGATTTGTTGCGACAAGGGCGACATCGTTTGCAGGTGTTTCCGCGACAGCAATGGCGATCGAGTCGCAGGCGAGCCGCGGATCGGCCCGGAGGGCGAGTCGCACGCCAGTCGCAGCCATGAGCGCGGGCCCTCGAGCGACGGCGCCGGTCGGGCTGGCCGTCAGATGCCGAAGCGTCGCGCGTACGAC
>DASXRF010000506.1:0-8849 GCA_036506755.1 Solirubrobacteraceae bacterium
GGCCGCCGAGCAGGTAGGCGAACGCGACGCCGCCGCGCCCGGCGATCCGCAGCCCGCGATTGCGGTCGCCGGTGATCTTCCAGCCGGCGGCGAGGACGATCCGCCCGCCGTCGAGCGGGAAGCCGGGGGCGAGGTTGAACCCGAACAGCAGCACGTTCATCGCGGCGACGAAGCTGAGCAACACGAACGCCGGCGACGCGCTGGCCGACCCCCGCAGCGTCGCCGCGTCGACGAAGTGGCTGGAGGAGTCGACGAGCGCGGCGGCCACCGCGCAGCCGGCGGCGATCAGGAGCGTGACGAGCGGCCCGGCGATCGCGACGGCGAACTCGGCGCCGGGTGAGCGCGGCTCGCTGCGCAGCTGGGCGAGGCCGCCGAAGAACCACAGGTCGATGCGCTCGACGCTGATGCCCTGCCGGCGCGCGACGAGTGCGTGGCCGAGCTCGTGCAGGACCAGCGAGAGGTAGAACAGCAGCGCCGAGGCGACGGCGACCAGGTACGCCTGCGTGTCCGAGCCGTCCAGGACCTTCTGGAAGTACGGCGACAGCAGGAAGATCATCAGGAACAGCACGACGAACCAGCTCGCGCTGACGCCGACGCGGATCCCGAAGATCCGCATCACCTGGATCGATCCGCCGCCCACGGGCATGGGCCTATGGTGGCAGGAGCAACGCGGTGCGGCCGTTAGTGCAGCGGGGGCAGATGCCGCTCGACGATCGCCCGCGTGTCGATGCCGGGCGGCAGCGTCCCGTAGGCCAGCCCGGCATCACCGTCCAGCCGCGAGGCGCAGAACGCGTCGGCGACGGCGGCCGGCGCGTGGCGCACGAGCAGCGAGCCCTGCAAGGCGAGCGCCATCCGCTCGACGACGCGCCGGGCCCGCGTCTCGAGCGCCTCGCCGTCGGCGAGCTCGTCGCGCAGGCGCGTGACGAACGCGTCCAGCCGTGCGTCGGCGCCGGCGGCCAGCTCGACCTCGGCGAGGAAGCCCTCGAGCAGCGCGGGCGCCTTGGCGAGCGCGCGCAGGACGTCGAGCGCGTTGACGTTGCCCGACCCCTCCCAGATCGAGTTCAGCGGCGCCTCGCGGTAGATGCGCGGCATGCCCGACTCCTCGACGTAGCCGTTGCCACCCAGGCACTCCATCGCCTCGACGGCGAGGCCGGGGAAGCGCTTGCACACCCAGTACTTGCCCACCGCCGTGCCCAGCCGCCGGATCGGCGCGTCGTCCTCGTCGTAGGCGCGCGCCAGGCGCATGGCCAGCGCGGTCGCCGCCTCGGACTCGACGCACAGGTCGGCCAGGACGTTGGTCATCAGCGGCTGGTCGATGAGCAGCTTGCCGAACGCGCTGCGGTGCGCCGCGTGCCACGTGGCGTTGGCCACGGCCACGCGCATGCCGGCCGCGCTGCCGATCGTGCAGTCCAGCCTGGTGTGGATGACCATCTCGATGATCGTGCGCACGCCGCGGCCGGGCTCGCCGAGCAGCCGGCCGTAGGTGCCGGCGAACTCGACCTCCGAGCTGGCGTTGGAGCGGTTGCCCAGCTTGTCCTTGAGGCGCTGGAGGCGGAAGGTGTTGCGGCTGCCGTCGGGGAGGATCCGCGGGACGGCGAAGCAGGTGACGCCCTCGTCGGTCTGGGCGAGCACGAGGAACAGGTCGCACATCGGCGCCGAGCAGAACCACTTGTGGCCGGTGATGCGCCACCAGTCGCCCTCGGCCTGCGCGCGCGTGCTGTTGGCGCGCACGTCCGAGCCGCCCTGCTTCTCGGTCATCGCCATCCCGCACTTGGCCGAGCCCTTCTCGTGCGCCGGCCGCAGCTCGCCGTCGTAGGCGCGGGCCATGAGCAGCGGCTCCCACTCCGCGGCGATCTCGGGCGTCGAGCGCAGCGCGGGGATCGCCGCGCAGGTCATGGTGATCGGGCAGCCGTGGCCGGCGTCGGCCTGGGCGCTCATCGTCAGCGCGGCGCGCACGACCTGTCCGCCCTCGCGCTCGGTCGTCCACGGCAGCGAGTGCAGCTCGTGCTCGCTGGAGAGCGCCATCAGCTGGTGGTAGGACGGGTGGAACTCGACCTCGTCGATGCGGTTGCCGTAGCGGTCGTGCGTGCGCAGGCGCGGCGGGTTCTCGTTCGCGAGCCGGCCCCACTCCTGGACCTCGCGGGCGCCCCAGGCGCGCCCGACCTCGGCAGCGCGATCGCGCGCCCAGCCGCCGCCCTCGCGCTCGAGCGCCTCGACGAGCGGTCGGTTGCTCGAGTAGAGGTCGTAGTCGACCAGCGGCGGCGGCTGGTTGGTGACCTCGTGGGTGGTGGTGAGGACGTCGACGGCCATCAGGCCTCCAGTCGCTTGCACAGGGTCACGAGGTCGGCCACCAGGGCGTCCTCGTCCAAGTCGGGTCGCGTGGGGGAGAGCGGGCCGACGAGGACCTCGCCGATCGCGCCGACCAGCGCCGCCGCGGTCAGCTCGTCGCCCACGACGCGCCGGAACGCGTCGCGGTAGGCGCGCCGGAAGGCCAGGCGCTCGGCCTCGACGACCGGGTCGACCGGCTCGGCGAGCAGCGCCCAGGCCAGCCGCCGGCCGGCGAGTGCGCGGCGGGCGAAGGTCTCCACGCCGGTCGCCAGGTCGGGCGCGGCGGCGACGGCGTCGACCTCGCGCTGCGCGGCGCGGCGGAAGACCTCCGCGAACAGCTCGGCCTTCGAGCTGAAGTGCCGGTACACGCTGCCGGTCGCCACGCCGGCGCGCGCGGCGACCGCGGCGACGGACGCCGCGCCGAACCCGCCGCCGGCGACGAGCTCGTGCGCGGCGCCGACGATCCGCTCGCGCGTGGCGGTCCGGCGCGCCTCGGTTCGCTCGGTGGCCCGGTACGGCATCTCCAGCCAAGAAGTGAATCATGATTCACCTCTTCGAGCAAGCGCGCACGTCGAGCCGCCGCGCGGGTAGCCACGGGAGGTGGACGACCGGCGGCCGCGCGGCGCCGAGGGCGATCGTGCGCACGCGGCCGCGGTGTCCGACCAGCGCGCCGGCGTCCTCGCGCGGGCGTGACCGACTAGGTTTTCGCCGCCGCCCCAGACCAAGGACCAACCATGGCGAAGATCAAGGTGAAGAACCCCGTCGTCGAGCTCGACGGCGACGAGATGACCCGGATCATCTGGCAGTTCATCAAGGACCAGCTGATCCTGCCCTACCTCGACGTCGAGCTGAAGTACTTCGACCTCGGCATCGAGAGCCGGGACGCCACCGACGACCAGATCACCGTCGACGCGGCCAACGCGATCAAGGAGCACGGCGTCGGCGTGAAGTGCGCGACGATCACGCCCGACGAGGCGCGCGTGGAGGAGTTCGGCCTCAGGCGGATGTACCGCTCGCCGAACGGCACCATCCGCAACATCCTCGGCGGCGTGATCTTCCGCGAGCCGATCGTCATCTCCAACATCCCGCGGCTCGTCCCGAGCTGGACCAAGCCGATCGTCATCGGCCGTCATGCCTTCGGCGACCAGTACCGCGCCGAGGACTTCGTCGTGCCCGGCGAGGGCAAGCTGACGATCACCTTCACGCCCAAGGACGGCGGCGAGCCGATCCAGCGCGACGTGTTCGACTTCCCGGGCGGCGGCGTGGCGCTCGGGATGTACAACCTCGACGAGTCGATCCGGGACTTCGCGCGCGCCTCGTTCCGCTACGGGCTCGAGCGCGGCTTCCCCGTCTACATGTCGACGAAGAACACGATCCTCAAGGCCTACGACGGCCGCTTCAAGGACCTCTTCCAGGAGGTCTACGACGCCGAGTTCGCCGACGAGTTCGCGCAGGCCGGGCTCACTTACGAGCACCGCCTGATCGACGACATGGTCGCCGCCGCCCTGAAGTGGGAGGGCGGCTACGTGTGGGCGTGCAAGAACTACGACGGCGACGTGCAGTCCGACACGGTCGCCCAGGGCTTCGGCTCGCTCGGCCTGATGACGAGCGTCCTCATGACGCCCGACGGGACCGTCGAGGCGGAGGCGGCGCACGGGACGGTCACGCGACACTTCCGCCAGCACCAGCAGGGCAAGGCCACGTCCACGAACCCGATCGCCTCCATCTTCGCGTGGACGCGCGCGCTGCACCACCGCGGCCGCATGGACGGGACGCCGGAGGTCGAGCGCTTCGCCGACGCGCTCGAGCGCGTGTGCGTCGCGACGGTGGAGAGCGGCAAGATGACCAAGGACCTCGCGCTGCTCGTGGGCGGCGATCAGCCGTTCCAGACGACGCAGGAGTTCCTCGCGTCGATCGACGAGAACCTCAAGCAGGAGATGAACGCCTAGTGGCTACTCGTGTTGCTGTCACCGGCGCGGCCGGCC
Source organism: Solirubrobacteraceae bacterium (assembly GCA_036506755.1). GTDB lineage: Bacteria > Actinomycetota > Thermoleophilia > Solirubrobacterales > Solirubrobacteraceae > DASXRF01. The sequence goes on from DASXRF010000506.1 coordinate 4,314, forward strand.
AGATCGGTTACGCCATCCTCTTCCGCCTGGCCTCCGGGCAGATGCTCGGCCCCGACGCCGAGATCGAGCTGCGCCTGCTCGAGATCCCGCAGGCGGTCAAGGCCGCCCAGGGCACGGCGCTCGAGCTCGAGGACTGCGCGTTCCCGTTGCTCAAGTCGATCGACATCCACGACGACCCCAGGCAGGCCTTCGACGGCGTCAACGTCGCGCTGCTGATCGGCGCGCGGCCGCGCACCAAGGGCATGGAGCGCGCAGACCTGCTCGAGGCCAACGGGCAGATCTTCAAGCCGCAGGGCGAGGCGCTGAACGCCGGCGCCGCCGACGACGTGAAGATCCTCGTCGTCGGCAACCCGGCGAACACCAACGCGCTCATCGCCGCGTCGAACGCGCCCGACATCCCCAAGGAGCGCTTCACCGCGATGACGCGCCTGGACGAGAACCGCGCGGTCGCCCAGCTGGCCAACAAGCTCGGCGTCGGCGTGGCGGACGTCAACGACCTCGTCGTGTGGGGCAACCACTCGCCGACGATGTTCCCCGACCTGTTCAACGCGAAGGTGAACGGCGAGCGGGCCGCCGACAAGGTCGACATCGGCTGGTACGAGAACGAGTTCATGCCGCGCGTCGGCAAGCGCGGCGCGGAGATCATCGAGGCGCGCGGGGCCTCCAGCGCGGCGAGCGCGGCCAACGCCGCCATCGATGACGTCCAGGACTGGACGCTGGGCGCCGACGGGCTGCGCTCGATGGCGGTGTGGACCTCGGGCCAGTACGGGATCGAGGAGGGGCTGATCTGCTCGCTGCCGTGCCGGTGCTCGGGCGGCGACTACTCCGTCGAGGAGGGCCTCGAGGTCGGTGAGTTCGCGCAGGGCAAGATCGACATCACCGTCAACGAGCTCAAGGAGGAGCGCGAGGCGGTCCGCCAGCTCGGGCTGGTGTGATGCAGTTCTAGTTTCGTGAGTCGGAAGTTCGGGCGCACGTTGCGGGATGCCCGGTCGTGACTGACGGCCGCCGGTGACCGCAGTCGTACTTGACGTACGGCGAGGTCACCGGTGGTCGTCAGGCGCCAGCGGGCGCCCGCAAGCTGCCCGCGAACTGACGATTCACGGCACTAGGCCGCCTCGCGCGGGTGCCAGCCGCGCCCCTCCTTGCGCACGAGTCCGTCCTGCTCGAGCGCGGGGAGGACGCGGTAGAGGTAGTTCTGCTTGATGCCCATGCGCTCGGCGAGCTGCGGGATCGTGATCCCGGGGGTCGACCGGACGAGCTCGAGTGTCTGGTTGGCGCGCGTGCCGGTCCCGCGCGGGCGCCCGCGGCGACCGCCGCCGGTCGTGCCCGCGGCCGCTGCTCCCCCTCCTCGACCACGGCGTCCGCGCGCCGCCGGCGCGGGCGCCGCGCTCACGCCGTCCAGGGCGCGCAGGGCTCCCTCGAGCCGGTTGTACTCCTCGACCGCAGGACGCAGCTCGTTGAGCCGCGCCGCGATCTCCCGCTTCTTCTCTTCCAGGAAATCGGCCATCCACTAACTGTAACGGAAAGTCACACCTGACGGTGCAACTTCTCGCTCAGCCGGCCGGCGCTACCGCGACTCCAGAATTTGCTTTAAACGTTTGAGCGACGCGTCGGCCTCACGCTGCGGTACTCCACCGGTGAGCGCCCGCGCGGCGGCCGCGCCGAGCGGCCCGAACGGCGCATGGAACTCGTTCTCGTACTCGAAGTGCGTGCCGCCGTTGCCGCCCTCCGAGAGCCGGTCGACGATGCGCGCCGTCGACCGCGCCGGCCCCCTGCCCTCCCACAGCGCGTAGCGCGGCGCGTCGACCTCGACCAGTCGCCAGTGCACGTCGAAGCTCACGCCGCGCAGGCACAGCCGCTGGTCCATCCGGTAGCCCGGCCGCAGATCACCACCGTCGTGGTCCCTCAGCCCGCGGTGAATCGTCACCCACTCGGCCGCCTTCGTCGGATCCATGACGAAGTCCCACACCGCCTCCGGAGGCACCGCGATGTCGATCGATGTGCGAACGGTGGTCATGTCGGCGGGAACGTACCCGCAGTGGACGAATGTTGGTCGCGCGACCGCTCAAATCCACTGTACGGTCGCACCTCCGGTCCAGCCGTCAAGGAAGACGTCAATGCGCTCCCTCGTTCCTGCCCTCACGCTTGTCCTCATGCTGTCGCTTGCGCCGGCGGCGTCGGCGGCTGAGGTCACCCGCGCTGCCGGCGGCGCGCTCGAGGTCTCCGACCTGCACGGCGCCGCGAACGAGTTCATCATCGAGCGCGACACCGCCGCCGGTGTCCTGCGGCTGCGTGACCTCGCGCTCCCGTTGGCCCTGATCGGATCGTCGTGCACCGTCGTGGACGAGCACGAGGTGGACTGCGACGACGCGACGGTGCCGAGTCTCCTGATCCGCGGCGGAGGCGGCGACGACACGGTGACGCTCGTCGGGGCGAACCCGCAGGATCGCTCGGTCCGTGTCATGGGCGACGGGGGCCAGGACGTCCTCACCGGCGGCCCAGGGCCCGAGGAGCTGAGCGGCGGTCCCGGCATCGACACGGTCCGCGGCGGCGAGGGCGACGACACGCTCTGGGCGACCGGTGACGGCGAGACCGTCGAAGGCGGTCCCGGCGACGACACCTTCCGCGAGGTCACCCCGGTGCCCGCAGGCCCCCCGGACGAGACCCTGGCGGGCGGCCCGGGGTTCGACGTCGTCGACTACAGCGATCCGTTCCACGGGGCGGTGCACGTCGCGCTTGGAGACGGCGTTCCGACTACGGGCAACGGCATGGTCGGCGAGTCCGACACGCTCGACAGCGTGGAGGGCGCGATCGGGACGGTCTGGAACGACGTGCTGATCGGCAACAGCGATGACAACTTCCTCGACGGCGCCGGCGGCGACGACCGCCTGGACGGCGGCGACGGGAACGACGACCTTTACGGCGGCGATGGCTTCGACACGCTGCGCGGCGGAGCGGGGGACGATTACCTGCTCGCCACCGAGGACTCCGACCAGGCGCTCGGCGACACCCTCGTGGAGTGCGGTGATGGAACCGATCATTTCCGCGGCGACTTCGGGCTCGACGTGCGCCCGCTCGATTGTGAGCTCCAGCTCGCCCAGTTCACCGGTCCCGCCGACCTGCGCGGCGACGCGCTGGTCGGGTCGACGCTCACCGTGACGGCGCCGTTCATTGGCACTCCTGCGCCCGCGGTCGAGACCTCGTGGTGGTCGTGCCGCGCCACGTGCGAGGTCGTCGGCACCGGTGCGAGCTACACCACGACCGCGAACGATGTCAACCGTGAGATCAGCGCCCGGCTGGTCGCCGTCAACGACGCGACCGGCACCGACCCGGGCGATCCCGACGTCGTCTGGTCGGAAAGGTCCGTGCTCGTGACGAGTTCGCCCGCGGCTCCAGGTACGCCGACGCCGGTCGCGCCGCGACCGGTTGTCGTTCCGCGGGCGCCGCGAGTGCCCGTCCAGCACACGCGCCCGGTGAGGACGCCCACGCCGCCGCGCCCGGCGCCCGCGCCGCCGGCGCCCGTGTCCGCGCTCAAGGCGCTGGCCGCCCAGGCCCTCGGGGGGCCGGTGGCCGTCCCACAGGGTGGGCGGTTCGGCACCATCCGCGCGTATGCCCGCGCCGGCCGCAAGGGCATCCTGCGCGTCGGCCGCCGCGCCGTGCCCGCGCTGGCGCTGCTGTCGCGCGTCGGCGAGTCGGTGGCCGTCGAGCAGGTCCTCGAGCTGACGTCGCGCCGGTCGGGTCACGTGCGCGGTCTCCGCGTCGCGCGGCGCCAGGTCACGCTCGTCCCGGACGCCCCGGCGGTGGAGAGAGTCCACCTGTCGGCGGCGCAGCGCCGCCTCGTGCGGCGCGCCCGCGACGCCTGGCTGCTCGTCACCATCGGCGGCGTGGCGGGGCGCCCGCCGTCGCCGCCCATGGTCATCCGCTTGCGCCTGCACTAGCGCGCCGCGACCGGCTCGCCCAGGTCCTCCATCTCGCGCAGCGCGCGCTCGACCGCCGCGTCGAAGGTGTGCAAGCGCACGCCGAGCAGCTCGGGCGCGCGCATGTCGCGCGGGAGCAGGTCGCCCTCGAGGCCCTCCATCAGCGGTCCGACCAGGGCGTGCTCCTCGCCGGCGACGGTCGCCGCGATGCGCGAGGCGAGCGGCGTGGCGTTGAACGGCAGGCGCACCGGCATGCGGCCGACGAGGAGGTGCTCGGCGATGCGCTCGACGACCTCGCCGTAGGTCAGGATGTCCGGCCCGGCGATGTCGAGCGACCGCCCCGCGGCGGCCGGCGAGGTCGCGGCGGCGACGAGGAAGGAGAGCACGTCGCGGCCGTCGATCGGCTGGGTGCGGAAGTCGCGCCACGGCGGCAGCGGCAGCAGCCGCAGGCGCTCGACCAGGCGCACGAGGAACCTGAACGAGCGCGAGCGCGGCCCGACGACGACGGAGGCGCGCAGGGCGACCGACGCGGGTGTGGCCGCGAGCACGGTCTCCTCGACCTCCAGGCGGCTGCGCAGGTGCAGCGACGCCACGCGGTCGGGCGGGACCAGCCCGCCGA
>DASXRF010000507.1:0-5877 GCA_036506755.1 Solirubrobacteraceae bacterium
CAGCAAGCACAAGAAGCGCCGCCACCGGCGGCACCGCCGTCACCAGCGCCACAGCTGACGCACATCGAACAGGCCGGCGCAACCTTGCCAAGCTCGTGTCAAGGTTGCGCTAGCCTTCACCGTCATGCGCGACTACCGCCAGGCCATCCGAGAGCGCGTCGTCGTCTTCGACGGCGGCATGGGCGCCACGCTCGAGCAGTTCGAGCTGACCCAGGAGGACTACGGCGGGCTGCCGGGCAAGTGCCACGAGGCGCTCGTCCTGCACCGCCCCGACGTCATCCAGGGCGTCCACGAGTCCATGGTCGCGGCCGGCGCCCAGGTCGTCGAGACCGACACCTTCCAGGCCTCGCGGCTCAAGCTCGAGGAGTGGGGCCTCGGCGAGCACACGCTCGAGATCAACGAGAAGGCCGCCCAGATCGCGCGCAAGGCGGTCGGCGAGGAGCGCTTCGTCGCCGGCTCGATCGGCCCGACCGGCTTCTTGCCCGCCAGCGACGACCCGACGCTGGGCAACATGCCCTTCCGCAAGCTCGTCGAGGTCTTCACCGAGCAGGCGACCGGCCTGCTCAAGGGCGGCGCCGACCTGGTGATCATCGAGACCGCCCAGGACATCCTCGAGGTCAAGGCGGCGATCTTCGGCGTCCGCGAGGCCTTCAAGGTCGTCGGGCGCGAGGTGCCGATCCAGACCAGCGTCTCGCTGCTGCCCAACGGCGGCAAGATGCTGCTCGGCACCGACATCAGCGCGGTGCTGGCGACGCTCGAGGCGCTCAGGGTCGACGTCATCGGCCTGAACTGCTCGACGGGCCCCGAGGACATGCGCGACGCGATCCGCTTCCTCGGCGAGTTCGCGCCGGTGCCCGTCCACTGCATCCCCAACGCCGGCCTGCCGCTGCAGGGCCCCGACGGCGAGACGATCTTCCCCGAGCAGCCCGGCCCGCTGGCCGACACGCTGGGCGAGTTCGTCGAGCGCTACGGCGTCACGATCGTCGGCGGCTGCTGCGGCACCACGCCCGACCACATCGCCGCGATCGTCGAGCGCTGTGCATCGCATCCGGTCGGCGAGCGCCCCGGCCCGCGCGCGCCGCACGTGTCGAGCATGATCGCCGCCGCGCCGCTCGTCCAGGAGCCGCGCCCGACGCTCGTCGGCGAGCGCGTCAACTCGCAGGGCTCGCGCAAGGCCAAGGAGCTCCTGCTGGCCGACGACTACGACGGCCTCGTGCAGGTCGCCGAGGACCAGGTCGAGGGCGGCGCCCACGTGCTCGACGTCTGCGTCGCGCTGACCGAGCGCCAGGACGAGGACGAGCAGATGCGCCAGGTCGTCAAGCGCGTCAGCCTCACCCAGCCGGCGCCGATCCAGGTCGACTCGACCGAGCCCGAGGTCATCGAGACGGCGCTCGAGCAGATCCCCGGCCGCGCGATCGTCAACTCGGTCAACCTCGAGGCCGGCCCGGGCAAGCTCGACGTCGTCGTGCCGCTGGCCATCAAGCACGGCGCCGCGCTGATCGCGCTGACCATCGACGAGGTCGGCATGGCCAAGACGGCCGAGCGCAAGGTCGAGATCGCCAAGCGGATCACCGAGCTCTGCGAGGCGCACGGCCTCGACCGCGAGCTGCTCATCTTCGACGTGCTGACCTTCACGCTGACCACCGGCGACGACGAGTGGAAGCCCAGCGCGGTCGAGACGATCGAGGGCATCCGCCGCGTCAAGGCCGAGCTGCCCGGCGTGAAGACCTCGCTGGGCGTCTCGAACGTGTCCTTCGGCGTCTCGCCGGGCGCGCGCGCGGTGCTCAACAGCGTCTTCCTGCACCACTGCGTCGAGGCCGGCCTCGACCTGGCCATGGTCAACCCCAACCACATCACGCCCTACGCGGAGATCTCCGAGCAGGAGCGCGAGCTCGCCGACGACCTGGTCTACAACCGCCGCGAGGACGCCCTCGAGCGCTTCATCGCGCACTTCGAGTCCAAGGGCGCCGAGGCCGAGGACGAGAAGGCGGACCCGACCGCGGGCATGGAGCCCGAGGAGGCGCTGCACTTCCACATCCTGCGCCGCAAGAAGGACGGCGTCGAGGACTGGATCGACCGCTCCGTGGACAAGATCGGGGCCGTCCCGACGCTCAACGACGTCCTGCTCCCGGCGATGAAGGAGGTCGGCGACAAGTTCGGCGCCGGCGAGCTGATCCTGCCCTTCGTGCTGCAGAGCGCCGAGGTCATGAAGCGCGCGGTCGCCCGGCTGGAGAACTACCTCGACCGCATCGAGGGCTACACCAAGGGCACCGTCGTCATCGCGACCGTGTTCGGCGACGTGCACGACATCGGCAAGTCGCTGGTCAACACGATCCTCACCAACAACGGCTACACGGTCGTCGACCTCGGCAAGCAGGTGCCGGTCTCGACGATCATCGACGCGGCCAAGGAGCACGACGCGACGGCGATCGGCCTGAGCGCGCTGCTCGTCTCCACCTCCAAGCAGATGCCGCTCTGCGTCCAGGAGCTGCACGCGCAGAAGCTCGAGTTCCCCGTGCTCATCGGCGGCGCGGCGATCAACCGCGACTTCGGCCTGCGCGCCCTGTATCCGGGCGGGCGCGAGTCCGACGACGTCTACGAGCCCGGCGTCTTCTACTGCAAGGACGCCTTCGAGGGCCTGGCCAAGATGGACCAGATCGTCGACGGCGAGGCGCGCGAGGCGCTCGTGACCAAGACGCGCGAGGCAGCGAAGCGCCTGCGCGAGAAGGGGCCCGAGCCCGAGGCGCTGCCCACCGACGACGACAGCGTGCGCTCCGCCGCGCGCACGGACAACCCGGTGCCCGAGCCGCCGTTCTGGGGCGCCCGCGAGATCGACGTCGACCTCGACGACGTCTTCCCGCACCTCGATACCCACGTGCTCTTCAAGCTGCACTGGGGCGGGCGCGGCGTGAAGGGCGAGGCGTGGCAGAAGCTCGTCACCGAGAACTTCCAACCGCGCCTGGAGCGCATGTGGCGCGAGCAGGACTACCTGCACCCGCGCGCGCTGCTCGGCTACTTCCCGTGCTACAGCGAGGGCAACGAGGTCGTCGTCCTGGACCCCGAGGACCGCGAGACCGTCCTCGAGCGCTTCGTCTTCCCGCGCCAGCCGGGCCACGACCGCCTGTGCATCGCCGACTTCTACCGCCCGAAGGACAGCGGCGAGCTCGACGTCGTCGCCTTCCAGGCGGTCACCGCCGGCGACGAGGTCACCGAGCTCATGAAGCAGCTCGAGGCCGACGGCGAGTTCGCCGAGCAGCTGTTCGTCCACGGGCTCGGCGTGCAGACGGCGGAGGGCATGGCCGAGTGGCTGCACGCGCGCATCCGCGCCGACCTCGGCGTCGACGCGTCGCAGGGCCGGCGCTGGTCGTGGGGCTACCCCGCGTGCCCCGAGCAGTCCGAGCACGAAAAGCTCTTCCGGCTCATCGACGCCCCGCGCATCGCCCAGCGGCTGACCGGCGGCTACGCGCTCGAGCCCGAGCAGTCGACGGTGGCGATCGTCGCCCACCATCCGCAGGCCGTCTACTTCGGCATGAAGTCCGGCAAGCTGCCGACGACGGACAAGCAGGCGCGCGACGAGGTCATCAAGGGCTCCGACAAGGACGCGACGCGCCGGCAGGTCCCGGCGGCGGCCGAGTAGGAAGGGCCGCCCTTTTCAGGGCGGCCCTTGGTTCAAGCGGGCGCGGCGCCGGAAGCGGTTTCTCCCTGAGGGGGGACTGCAGGGGGACGGATCGCTCCCGAACGCACGCGCCCAGCCGCAAGGTGCGGACGGCACGCCGCTTTTCCGAGTCCGCTCGTGACCTTGCGCAGGTCCGGGGCGCCAAACCTGCCCAAAGCTGCAGCCGCGGTCGCCGCGCGCTACAGACGGACGCGCACGATGTCGGCCGTGCGGCCGTTGCGGCGCAGGCGCGTGACGTAGGCGGCCTTCGTCGTCAGCGCCGTGGTCCACAGGACGTAGCGCGCCGGGCGCAGCGGGCGGCGGTGGCGGTCCTCGGGCAGTCGGCCGTGGTGGGAGTAGCCGTGCTCGCGACCGGCGTCGCGCCTGGTCGTCGAGCGGATGCGCAGCAGCTCGCGGTCGCGCTCGGGGCGCCGCAGGCGCGCGGGGCCGCGCAGCAGCTGCTGGTGGCGGGCGCTGACGCGCACGTAGAGGAGGCGGCCGGCGCGCAGGCTCGGTTCGGCGAGGAGGGCGCGCGCCGTCCGGCGCAGGACGGTCCGCCGGCCGGTGGCGAGGTTCAGCGCGCGGATGGCGCTGCCGCGGCGGCCGGCGACGGCGTAGGCGAGCCGGTCGCCGTCGAGCGACGGTCGGCTGAGCGAGGCGGGGGCGGGGACGTCGGCGACGGTGCGCGGGGTCGCGGCCTGGTCGGCGAGGTCGAGGACGGCGAGGCGGTCGGGGCCGGGCGTGCGCCAGGCCAGCCAGCGGGCGCTCACGGCGAGCGCGTCGGCGCCGGCGACGGCGAACGTGCGAGTGGTGCCGTCGGTGTTGACGAGCGCGATCGCGTCGGCGGTCGCGTAGGCCAGCCACGGGCCGCCCAGCGCGGGGTGGTTGCCGCCGAGCGGCTGGACCGTCCCCGCGCGCCGCAGGAAGCCCTGGGCGCCGGGCAGCTGCCAGACCAGCGAGCCGTCAGGGCCGGCGCTCGGGTCGGCGCCCGAGCTCGCGACGACCACCGGGCGCGTGGCCGCGCTCGCCGGCGCGGCGGCCAAGACGGCCGCGCACAGCAGCAGGGCGGCCGCGCCGGCGGCGCGGGCGCCGCGCAGGACCGCGGGGCGCTCGGCCATCGCGGTCAGCGCCCGCGCGCCGGCCTCGCGCCCGGCCAGGGGCGCGAGCACGATGATCGGCAGCGCCCGGCCGGCGCCGAAGGCCACGCCGACCGCCAGGCCGAGCGCCGGATCGCCCAGCGCGAGGGTCACAGCGGCGAGCGCGGGCACCGCGAACGACAGGACGTAGGTGGTGAAGCCCATGCCGAGCAGGACGCCGTAGAGCGCCGCGGCGAGCGGCAGCGGCAGCACGCGCCGCCACGGCTCGGGGACCTGGCGGCGGATCTGCGGGGCGACCGGCGCGCCTGTCGCGTCGAGGGCAGCGCCGGCCAGCGCGATGGCCGCAGCCACGCCGAGCGCCGCGCGACCGCCGTGCAGGGCGGCCCCGGCGAGGGCCAGGCCGCCGAAGGTCAGCACCCCGCCGGCCGGCGCGCCGAGCGCGAACGCCGCGCACGCCGGCGGCGTCGCGCGCCCGCGGCGGCCGAGCGTGTCGATCATCGAGAAGCCGCACGGCGACCACGACCCGGTGGCGCCGGCGACCAGGCCGGCGAGCACGAGGGCGAGCGTCAGCACGGCACCCGCGTCTGGACGTAGGTGACGCAGAACACCTTGCGCCCGGCGTAGCAGTAGCCGGTCAGCGCGCCGTCGCCGTTGATGCGCCGCGAGCGGTAGCCGCAGCAATCCCACAGCTTGCGGACGTGGCCGCCGCAGCAGCGATACCAGGCGCCGTCGACGAACGGCCGGAAGCCGTAGAGGTCGCCGACCGCCTCGCAGAGCCGCGAGCGCGGCGCCGGCGGGAGCGGCACGCCGTCCGGGTCGACCAGCAGCTCCCCCTGCTCGTCCACCGGGCGGCCGGCCGCGTCGACGGGGCGGCCGAGGTCGTCGACCGGCTTCCCGTCCGCGGCGCGCAGCGGGAAACCGCGCGCGTCGATCCGCGGCAGCCCGGTCGGGTGCGGGCACGAGCCGGTCGTGAAGATGTGCCCGCAGAAGTGGTAGCTCTCCGCGGCCTGCGCCCGCAGCGCCCCCGCGACGAGCCCACCGCCGGCCACCCCGAGCAGCAGCCGCCCCGCGCGGGCAAGGAAGCCGCGGCGCGAGCTCGACCCTAGGACAGCCTCGCTCAGGCTG
>DASXRF010000508.1:0-1510 GCA_036506755.1 Solirubrobacteraceae bacterium
GCGCCGGCTCGGGGCAGGAGGGCCTGGACGTCCTGCGCGACCTCGTGGTGCGCGGCGACCAGGTCGCCATGCTCATCGCCGACCAGCGGATGCCCGGCCTGCCCGGCACGGACTACCTCGTCGAGGCGCGCAAGATCGTCCCCGACGCCAAGCGCGTGCTGCTCACCGCCTACGCCGACACCCAGGCGGCGATCGCGGCGATCAACGAGGTCGCGCTGGACTACTACCTGCTCAAGCCCTGGGATCCGCCCGAGGAGCAGCTGTATCCGGTCGTCGATGACCTGCTGACGACGTGGGAGGCCGGCGCCGCGCTCGAAGCCGGCGGCGTGCGCATCGTCGGTCACCGGTTCTCCAAGGACTCCCACGACCTGCGCGACTTCCTTGCCCGCAACCGCGTGCCCGCGCGCTGGCTCGACGTCGAGCGCGACGGCGAGGCCCGCGAGCTGCTGCGTGTCGCCGGGGTCGACGCCGACGGCCTGCCCGTGGCGCTGCTCGAGGACGGCTCGGTGCTCGAGCGCCCGACGGTCCTCGAGCTCGCCGAGCGCCTGGGCGTGGCCGGCCAGCCGGCGCAGGACCACTACGACCTCGTCGTCGTCGGCGGCGGCCCGGCCGGCCTCGCGGCGGCGGTCTACGGCGCCTCCGAGGGGCTGCGCACCGTGATGGTCGAGCGCGAGGCGCCGGGCGGTCAGGCCGGTCAGTCGAGCCGGATCGAGAACTACCTCGGTTTCCCGACCGGCCTGTCGGGCTCGGACCTCGCGCGGCGAGCGACCGACCAGGCGCGTCGGCTCGGCGCCGAGCTGCTGACGATCCAGGACGCGGTCGGGCTGCGCGTCGAGGGCGCGGGACGTCTCGTCGAGCTGAGCGGCGGCGGCGTGCTGAGCGCGAGCTGCGTGCTCGTCGCGTCGGGCGTCAGCTACCGCCAGCTCGATGCGCCCGGGTTCGCCGAGCTGACCGGCGCCGGGGTCTACTACGGCGCGGCGCTGACCGAGGCGAAGTCCTGCGCGGACCAGCACGTGGTCATCATCGGCGGCGCCAACTCCGCCGGCCAGGCGGCGGTCTACTTCAGCGGCTACGCCGGCCGTGTCACGATGCTCGTCCGCGGCGACTCGCTCGCGAAGTCGATGTCGCACTACCTCATCGAGCAGCTCGCGGCGCTGCCGAACGTCGAGGTTCGCACCGGCAGCCAGGCCGTCGGCGCCGAGGGCGACGGCAGGCTCCGCCGCCTGCGCGTGCGCGACGGCGACGGCCCAGATGAGGCGCTCGAGGCGGACGCCTGCTTCGTCTTCATCGGGGCCTCCCCGCACACCGACTGGCTCGCCGGCGTCGTCGCCCGCGACGAGCGCGGCTTCATCCTCGCCGGCGCCGACGCCCAAGCGGCCGGCTGGCCGCTGAAGCGCGACCCCTACCCGCTGGAGACGACCGTGCCCGGCGTCTTCGTCGCCGGGGACGTCCGCGCACGGTCGATCAAGCGAGTCGCGAGCGCAGTCGGCGAGGGCTCGATGGCCGTGTC
>DASXRF010000509.1:0-3388 GCA_036506755.1 Solirubrobacteraceae bacterium
GGACTGGCCGACCCGAACCGGGCCGTCTGGATTGTCGACTCCGGTCCGCCCGGCGGCGCCACCGCGTACGTCGGGACGTGGGCGCTCGGCCGGCTCAAGCCGGGGCGCAGCGCGACGTTCGAGTGGCGCGTGACCCCGACGAAGGCCGGCCTCTTCGACGTCCGCTACGAGGTGGCGGCCGGGCTGAACGGCAAGGCCAAGGCGCGCGCGCGCAACGGCGACCGTCCCAGCGGAAGCTTCACCGTCCGGGTCTCCGGCAAGCCGGCCGACGCGCGCGTGAACCCTGACACCGGCCAGGTCGAGCGCGACAGCCGCTAGTGGGCGCGTCCGTAAGTCGGGCGACTTACGGACGGGTCCACTAGTCCGTCGACGGGTCGAGCGGCGGGCCCATCCGCGGGGCGCGCTACCTTCGCCCCATCACCCCCCACTTCGCCGGAGGTGCCGTGCGGCACAAGATCGACCTGGGCTCCGGGCTCGTGGCGCTCGGCGCGCTCGGGGTACTCATCAGCCTTTTCCTCGACTGGTATGGCCCGTCACAGTCGGCGTTCGACGCCTTCGAGGTCGTCGACTGGGCGCTGGCCGCCCTCGCCGTGGTGACGCTGGGCGGGCTGGGGCTCGCGAGCCGCGACGCGATCCCCGTCCCGCGCTGGCTGGTCGTCGCCGTGGCCGCCGCGGCGGTGCTGGTCGCCTCGCAGGTCATCGACCCGCCGCCCGCCGCCCGCGGCGAGGACCGCGAGGCGGGCGCGTGGCTGGCCCTCGGCGCGGCGGCGCTGATGGCGCTCGGCGTGGCGCTGGCCACCGCGAGCATCTCGGTGACGGTCGACGTGCGGGGCCGCGAGCGGCGCCGCCGCGTCCCGGCGGTCGACCGCCGCCAGGCCGCCGACGCGCGCGAGGCGGCCGGACCGCCGCCGCGCGAGCCGGAGGCACCTTCCCCGCGCGGGGCGACCGCATCGCCATCGCGCGAGCCCGAAGGGTCGTCGCCGCGCACGGCGGCCGCACCGCCGCCGCGCGAGCCGGACGCAGCCTCGCCGCGCACGGCGGCCGCACCGCCGCCGCGCAAGCCGGACGCAGCCTCGCCGCGCACGGCGGCCGCACCGCCGCCGCGCGAGCCGGAGGCGTCGTCGCCGCGCACGGCGGCCGCACCGCCGCCGCGGGAGCCGGAGGGGTCGTCGCCGCCGCGTCCCGCGCGCTCCGATCCCGAGCGCACGCAGCCCCTGCGGCCGCTGGAGCCCCGACCGCCCGGCCCGGGCACGGAGGCGAGCGCGGAGTGACGCCGGCCTTCGAGGTCCTGCGCTTCACCGGCGTCCCGGCGGGCCCCGACGTCTGCCTGCTCGAGGTCGTCGGGCGCTTCTCGTTCGTCGCCGCCGATCGCGCCCGCGAGCGCGACCGCGCGCGGCTCGTCGTCGAGAACGCCGAGCGCACCCTCGAGACGCCGCCCGTCGCCGCGGCCGTGCTGCCCGACGGCGCCTGGCGCGCGACGTACGCGATGCCGCTCACGACGCTGGGCGGCGCGGTCTTCGCGCTGGCCGTCGGGCGCGACCTGCTGCTCGACCTCCCGGCCCCCGACGTCGAGACGCAGGGCGGCGCGCCCGCCGACCACCACGTCCGCCTCGCGCGCGAGGCCAACGAGCTGCGCGCCCGCCTCGACGAGGCCGAAGCAGCCCGCGCCGCCGCCGAGGAGCGCGCCGCCGCGGCCGCAGCCGACCTGGCCGCCGAGCGCGGCGCGCGCGCCGAGGCCGAGACGGGCCGCGAGCGCGAGACCAAGCGCGCCGACGACGCGGTCGCCGCGCGCAAGCGCGCCGAGGTCGCGACGGCCGACACGCGACGGGACGCGGACGAGCGCGTCAGGGCGGCCAAGGCCGAGACCGAGAAGGCGCTCGCGGCGGCGCGCAAGGAGCACGAGCGCGCGCTGGCCGCCGCGCACGAGGAGCACGAGCGCGAGGCCGCGGAGGAGCGCGACGAGGCCGAGCGCCACCTCGAGGAGGCCATTGCCGCCGAGCGCGCACGGGCGTCGGTGACCAGCCACGAGCTGCGCTCGGCCCGCGCCGAGCTCGAGGCGCTGCGCCGCGAGCTCGCGCTGCGGCGGGCCGCCGTCGGACGCCCGCCGCGGATCGCCGACCGCGCCCGCGCGGCCGCCGATCGCCCCGACTGGCCCGCGGGGGGCAACGGGACCGCCGAGCCGGCGCCGGCGGACGAGCCCCACGCCGACCCCGACCCCGACGCGACCCGCCGCCTGCCGGAGGCGGCCGAGACGGTCGCCGTGTCCGCCGAGACCGGCGAGGCGAACGACGCGACCGAGGCGACGGCCGCCATGCCCGCCGAGCAGGGCGCCGAGGGCTTTCGCGTCCTCACGCCGCGCCCGCCCCGGCCGCGCCACCGCGCCGAGGACGAGCCCGCCCCGGGCACGCTGCCCCCCGGGGCCGCGGCAACCGGCGCGCGCAGCTTCGAGTCGGCATCGGCCAGCTCGAGCTCGACGCGACTGCTCGCCGTCGTCGCCCTGGCCGTCGCGGTCCTCGCCGCGATCCTCGTCGTCTTCCTGCGCGTCGGCCTGGTCTAAACCTGGATCCAGGCTAAGACACGGGGGCCGCGGTCCCGGCGCGCAGCGCGCGCCGCAGCACGACGGTCGTCCCCGATGGCGACGGCGAGACCTCGACCTCGTCCATGAACGCGCGCATGAGCGAGAGCCCGCGCCCCCGGTCGCCTGGCTTGCGCCCGCCCTTGGCCTCGCGCCAGCGTCCGCGGTCGCGCACCGTGATGACGACCTCGGCCCCAGTCCGCTCGAGCTCGACCTGGAACGGCTCGGCGCTCAGGCGGTGCCCATGCTCGATCGCGTTCTCGACCGCCTCGTTGGTCGCCATGGTGACCGCGGCGACCTCGTCGGGGTCGGCGTCGTTCTCGGCCAGCCAGCGGCGCAGCGTGGCGCGCAGGCTGGCCAGCCCCTCGTGCTCCCCGGGGAAGGACAGCGACAGGCGGTCGCCGAGCACCGCGGGCGAGTTGGCCACGACGAAGGTCACGTCGTCCGACGACGTGGCGTCGCCGAGCGTTCCGCCGAGGATCGCGTCGCAGAGCTCCTCGGGGTCGAGCGCGCCGTCGGCGCTCGCCTCTCGCAGGCGGTCGAAGCCCTCCTCGAGCGGGCGGCCGGGGTGCTCGACCAGCCCGTCGCTGTAGAGGATGATCGTCGTCCCGGGGAGCAGCTCGGCCTCGTTGGCCGCGTATCCGGGATCCTCGACGGCGCCCAGCGGGACGCCACCCGTGCCCTCGAGGTAGCGCGCTCCGTCCGATCCCACGATCAGCGGCGGCGGGTGGCCGGCGTTGGCCCAGTGCAGGATGCCGTTGCCCGGGTCGAGCACGAGCATGATGACCGTGGCCATGCTGTCCTCGTCGAGCT
>DASXRF010000510.1:0-25786 GCA_036506755.1 Solirubrobacteraceae bacterium
TTCAGCGCCCGCGCCTCGGGCGGGTGCGGACCGGGATCGGCCTCCCAGGCGATCCCCAGCCGCTCGGCGATCCAGCGCACGGGCCGGGCGTCCTCGTCGGGCGGCCCGAAGTTCCACCCGGCCGCGCAGGCGGGCTCGGCGTGGGCGCGCTCGGCGAGCAGCAGGTAGCCGCTGAGCGGGTTGAGGACGTGCTGCCACGGGCGCACGGACTCGGGGTAGCGCAAACGCACCGGCGCGCCCGCTTCGGCGGCGCGCATCAGGTCGGGGACGAGCCGGTCGGCCGCCCAGTCGCCGCCGCCGAAGACGTTGCCCGCCCGCGCCGAGGCCAGCCGCACCGCGCCCGCGTCGGCGAAGAACGAGCGCCGATAGGCCTCGGTGACCAGCTCGGAGCACGCCTTCGAGCTCGAGTACGGGTCGGCGCCGCCCATCGGCTCGTCCTCGCGATAGCCCCACTCCCACTCGCGGTTCTCGTAGCACTTGTCCGACGTGACGTTGACGACGACGCCCACCCCGCCCGCCTGCCGCACCGCCTCGAGCACGTTGACCGTGCCCATGACGTTGGTCTCGTAGGTCTCGCGCGGGTCGGCGAACGAGCGGCGCACGATCGGCTGGGCGGCGAGGTGGAAGACGACCTCCGGTGCGGCCTCGGCCACCGCGGCGTGCACGGCCGCGGCGTCGCGCACGTCGCCCTCGACCGAGGCGACGCCCTCGCCGACGCGCGCCAGCACGTACAGCGACGGGTCGGTCGGCGGCGTGCGGGCCAGCCCGAAGACGCGCGCCCCGAGCCGCTGCAGCCACAGCGCGAGCAAGGCGCCCTTGAAGCCCGTGTGGCCGGTCACGAGCACGCGCCGGCCGGCCCAGAACTCGCCGTTCACGCCCACGCCCTCCACGGGGCGCGCCCGCCGCGCCACAGCTCCTCGAGCACCGCGCGATCGCGCATGGTGTCCATGGCGTGCCAGAAGCCGCGGTGGCGATAGGCCGACAGCTCGCCGCTGGTCGCCAGGCGCTCGAGCGGCTCGCGCTCCCAGACGGTCTGATCGCCGTCGATGAGGTCCAGGACGCCGGGCTCGAGGACGAAGAACCCGCCGTTGATCCAGCCGCCGTCGCCGCGCGGCTTCTCGCGGAAGCCGAGCACGCGCTCGCTTTCGATCTCGAGCGCGCCGTAGCGCCCGGGCGGCTGGGCGGTCGTGACGGTCGCCAGGCGCCCCTCGCGGCGATGGAAGTCGACGACCGCGTTGATGTCGACGTCGCTCAGGCCGTCGCCGTAGGTGAAGCAGAAGGCCCCGTCGCCCACGTAGGGCGCGACGCGGCGCAGGCGCCCGCCCGTCTGCGTCTCGTCGCCGGTGTCGACGAGCGTCACCCGCCACGGCTCGGTCGTGGACTCGTGGACCTCCATCGAGCCGCGCGCCATGTCGAAGGTCACGTCGCTCGTGTGCAGGGCGTAGTTGGCGAAGTACTCCTTGATCAGGTAGCCCTTGTAACCGAGGCAGATCACGAAGTCGTCGACCCCGTGGGCCGAATAGAGCTTCATGATGTGCCAGAGGATCGGCTTGCCACCGATCTCGACCATCGGCTTCGGGCGCTCGGTCGTCTCTTCGCTGAGCCGCGACCCGCGTCCGCCCGCGAGGATGACCGCCTTCATGGGCGGGCAGCGTACGGACGCAACGGGCGTTTCGGCTGCTCAGCGGCGTGGTCGCTACCCTGCGCCCGGACGGGCACGGCGGCCTGCGGGCCGCCGGAAACGGCGCGACTTCCCCGCATCTCCGCCGTTGTCGTCCCTACAGTCGCCCCTGGCGACGCCGCATTATGGAATCCAGCACGTTCCCCACGATCCATCGCCTGCGCCCGCTCGCGCCTGCCGCGGCCGACGTCTCGCGCCCCCCGGTCGCCGAGGTCGTCGACATGCCGCTGGCGCTCACCGACTACGAGCGCACGATGGACTGGATGGACGCCGCGATCGCCCGCCGCGAGCGCGCGATCGTCACCGCCGCCGCCGTCCACCTGGTCATGGTGGCCACCGAGGAGCCCGAGACGCGCGCCGCCATCTGCCGCGACGACGTCCTCGCGGTCCCGGACGGCCAACCGCTCGTGTGGGCTTTGAAGGCGCTCGGCCACCGCGACGCCTCGCGCGTCTACGGCCCCGACCTGATGGCCAAGTACTGCGAGCGCTCGGCGGGCACCGGCACCCGGATGTACCTGTACGGCGGGCGCAACCAGGGCGCGCTCGTCCAGCTCACGCTCTCGCTGCGCAAGCGCTTCCCCGGGCTGCGCATCGTCGGCGGCTACTCCCCGCCGTTCCGGCCGCTGACGCCCGAGGAGGAGAGCTGGGTGATCGGCGACATCAACCGCTCGCGCGCCGACGTCGTCTGGGTCGGCACCGGCCAGCCCAAGCAGGAGAAGTGGATGGCCGCGATGCGCGACCGCCTCGAGGCCCCGATCCTCGCCGGCGTCGGGGCCGCGTTCGACTTCCACGCCGGCCTCGTGCCCCAGGCGCCCGGCTGGATGCAGGCGACCGGGCTGGAGTGGACGTTCCGCCTGGCCCAGGAGCCGCGTCGGCTGTGGCGGCGCTACGTCCGCTACAACCCGCTCTTCCTGCGCGCGCTCGCGCGCCAGCTGGTGCGGGAGCGGCTGCGGTGAGCCACGACGTCGCGGTCGTCGGCCTCGGCCGCGTCGGCCTGCCGCTCGCCCTGTGCTTCGCCGACCGCGGGCTGCGCGTCCTCGGCGTCGACCGCGATCCCGAGCGCCTCGCTGCGCTGCGCGACCGGCGGATGCCCTTCGAGGAGCCCGGCGCCCAAGAGCTGCTGGACCGCGTCGACCTCGCGCTGACCGAGCGCGTCAGCGACGCCGCGCAGGCCGACCACATCGTCATCACGATCGGCACGCCGGCGCTGTCGCACATCGAGATCGATCTGCGCGACATCCGCAGCGCGCTGGACGACCTGCTGCCCGTGCTGCACGAGGGTCACTCGCTCGTGCTGCGCTCGACGATCGCGCCGGGGACGACGGAGTTCGTCGCCGGATATCTGAAGAAGCACCGCGGCTTCGAGCCGGGCGAGGACATCTTCGTCGCCCACGCGCCCGAGCGGATCGCCGCCGGGAGGTTCCTGGAGGAGATCGACACGCTGCCCTGCATCATCGGCGGCGTCGGCGATCGTTCCGGGGAGGTCGCGGGACAGCTGTTCGGCTGCTTCGACGCGCCGATCGTGCAGACCACGCCGGTCCAGGCCGAGCTGGCCAAGATCTGGACGAACATCCTGCGCTACGCGACGTTCGCGCTGCCCAACCTGCTGATGATGGACTGCGAGCAGTACGGCGCGAACGTCTTCGACGTCATCGACCTGATCAACCGCGACTATCCGCGCGGCGGGATGGCGATGCCGGGGCTGACCGCGGGGACGTGCCTGCGCAAGGACTTCACGTTCAGCGAGGAGCGCTCCAACGCGCCCGGGATGCTGCTCGCGGTCTCGCGGGTGCACGAGTCGGTCCCGCTGTTCCTCGTCCAGGGCGTCAGCCGTCGCCTGGGCGGCTCGCTCGCCGGCCGCAAGGTCGCCGTCCTGGGCCTCGCCTTCAAGGCGGGCACCGACGACGAGCGCGACTCGCTGTCGCACAAGCTCGTGCGGCTGCTCGAGCGCGAGCTCGCCGACGTCGCCGTGCACGACCCGCGCGTGCCGACGGTCACTCAGTCCTTCGACGACGCGGTGCGCGACGCCGACGCCGTCGTCGTGGCCACCAACCACCCGGAGTACTGCGGCGGCGAGACGCTCGCGCGCGTGCGCGAGCTGGCCAGCGACGACGTCCTGGTCGTCGACCCGTGGAACTGCTTCGGCGCGGGGCAGGTCTTCGCCTACGCGGCCGAGGTCGCCGCGCTCGTCGCCTCCCCGTGACCCGCGTCCTGGTGACCGGCGGCGCCGGCACCATCGGCGCGGCCGTGGTGCGCCGGCTGCTGCGCGACGCGGCCTTCGAGGTCCGCGTCAGCGACCAGCGCGCGGCGCCGCAGTGGATGCGCGAGGGCTGCGAGGTGCACACCGGCGACCTGCGCGAGTTGCGTGAGGCGCGTGCGGCGATGGCGGGCTGCACGCACGTCATCCACCTGGCGGCGATCGTCGGCGGGATCGCCAATTTTCATCGGTTGCCCTACACGCTGACCGAGGTCAACAACGGCCTCTACAACGCGATCTTCCGCGCGGCGCTCGACTCTCAGGGCATCGAGCGCTTCGTCTACGTCAGCTCGAGCATGGTCTTCGAGCGCGCCGAGGTCTACCCGACGCCCGAGGAGTACCTCGCCGACTGCCCGGTGCCTCTGTCGGCCTACGGGTTCTCCAAGCTCACCGGCGAGGTCTACTGCCGCGCGGCCCACGACGAGCACGGCCTGCCGTTCACGATCTGCCGCCCGTTCAACGCCTACGGGCCGGGCGAGATGCCCGAGGACGAGCCTGGCATCGCCCACGCCGTCCCCGACCTGATCCGCAAGTGCCTCACCCTCCCGCCCGACGCGCCGCTGCCGATCTTCGGCGACGGCACCCAGACGCGCACGCTGACCCACATCGACGACATCGCTGACGGGATCGTCACGGCGATGGCCTCGCCGGCCGGCCTGAACGAGGACTTCAACATCAGCGCCTCCGACGAGCGCACGATCGCCGACATCGCCCGGATCATCTGGCGCGCGTGCGGCCGGGACCCCGAGCGGTTTGTGCTGTCGCACGAGCCCACCTTCGAGGTCGACGTCGTGCGCCGCTGGCCGAGCGTCGAGAAGGCCCGGCGCCTGCTCGGCTGGGAGGCGCGGATCGGGCTCGAGGAGGGGATCGCGCAGACGGTCGAGTGGCTGCGCCCGCACGTGGCGGCGAGCGCTTGACCGCGCTGTCGTGTGGGTAGCCGCGGGGCCATGAACGACCTCCGCCGCAGCCGCCGCAAGCCCCGCACCATCGTGGGCAAGGTGATCCGCGCCTGGCCGTGGCTACGGCGCGGCCTGCGCATCGTGCGCTTCGTGCGCCGCGCGCAGCGGGTCATTCGGATCGCGTTGGTCACCGCGGCCGGCGCCGCGATCTTCGCCGTGGTCCGCCGCCTGCGCCGCCGCCGCGAGCTGCCGAGCGCGACGTACTCGCCGCCGCCGGCCACGCCTCCGGGCTGGAGCGGCGGCACCCGAGAGACCGGCTACGAGGCCGGGCCGGGCACGGAGACCGAGCACCGGCTCGAGGAGCTCAAGGGCGGTGACGGAGGGGGCGACAAGTCTCCGACCTTCGAGGTCGACGCGCCGGACGAGGGCGCGCCCGGCCACGACATCCCGCCGCCGCAGGAGGGCGAGACGACCGCGCCGCCGCATGGCGACCCGCTTGGCCCCAACGAGAGCGCGCCGGGGCACGAGGTGCCGCCGCCGGTGGAGGAGGAGCCGCCGACGAAGACCTGAGGCGGGCGGCGGCGGGTCAGACCCTGCTGCAGCTAACGGAGCACTACTAGGCCGCGACTGCGCGCGTCCACTCGAGCGTGCGCCGCATCCCTTCCTCGAGGTCGACCTCCGCCGCCCACCCGAGCACCGCGTGCGCCCGGTCGACGTCGATCCACGAGCGCTCGAGCTCGCCGAGGCGCGGCGGCGCGAACTCAGGCTCGAAGCCGTCCGCCGAGCCGCTCAGCTCGCCGAGGATGCGCACCAGTTCGAGCACGTCGGTCTCGCGTCCCGTGCCAATGTTGAAGCCACCGCCGGCGTCGGACTCCGCGGCGGCCAGGTTCGCCGTGACGACGTCGCCGACATAGACGTAGTCGCGCGTCTGCTCGCCGCTCCCGTACACGGTCGGGGACTCGCCAGCCAGGAGCCGCCCGCAGAAGATCGCGATCACGCCCGCCTCGCCGAGTGGGTCCTGGCGCTCGCCGTAGACATTGCCGTAGCGCAGTGAGCAGACCGACATGCCGTGCAGGCGCTCGTACAGGCCGCAATAGACCTCCGCGCAGTACTTGGAGGCGCCATAAGGCGCCATCGGCGCCGGAAGGGTGCCCTCCGGCGTGGGAAGCCTGTCCTGGACGCCGTAGATCGCCCCGCCGCTCGAGGTGTTCACGAAGCGCCGCACGCTGGCCTCGCGCGCCGCCTCGAGCAGATTCACCGTGCCCTCGACGTTGGTCCGGGCGTCGAATGCCGGATCCGCGACCGACTTGCGAACATCGATCTGGGCGGCGAGGTGGAAGACGACCTCGGGACGCTCGTCGGCGAAGACACGTGCGACCGCGCCGGCCTCCCGCACGTCGACCTCGTGCAGCCGGGCGCCGCGGTCGAGGGCCGGCTCAACGTTCGCCCGGCGGCCCGTCGAGAGATCATCGATCACGCTGACCTCGTCTCCACGATCGAGCAGGGCGTCGACGAGGTTGGAGCCGATGAAGCCGGCTCCGCCGGTGACGAGGGCGCGCATGAAGGCGCGGATGCTAGTGGGAGGCGTGCGGGGGCGAGCCGAGCGCGAACGTGAGAACGGCTACAGCTGAGTGGACGGATAGCCGATACGAAAGACCGGTAAGTAGCTGGACAGGGGGATGTCCGGCTCTGTACGGTCATCACACCGATCGACGGATCGCCGCAGCGGACCACGGAAGGTCCGCCCGTCGAGCTATACGAGTGACAGGGAGACGCCACGTGGACGTCAGCGGTTCAGCGATGCCAGAAATCGAGCGCCCGGCGCGGAGTGGGACGCATCCGCGCTTCGAGCGCCGCGGGCATCGGCTGCCTGTCGCTGAGACGGTCGAGCGCCCGCAGGCCGCGATCGAGGAGGCGGCCGGGCCCGCCGACGTCCAGCGCCGGGAGCGCAACTATCGCTTCGGCTTGGCGGTGGCCGACCTGCTTGCCGCGGTCTTGGCGCTGCTCCTGGCCACCGACCTGCTGGGCGGCGACCTGCCGACCGCCGCGCTTGTGGCGCTTCCGGCCGTGGTGGCCTCGAGCAAGCTGCTCGGGCTCTACGACCGCGACGACCTGCTGATCAACAAGACCACGCTCGACGAGGCGCCGCAGGTCTTTCAGCTGGCGACGCTCGGCGCGCTGGTCCTGTGGCTCGCCGACGGCGATCTCAGCCGTGCCCAGGTCGTCGTGCTGTGGGCGTCCCTGTTGGCCTTCACGCTGTCCGCCCGCGGCCTGACGCGCGCGCTGATGCGCATCGGCGTCGAGCCCGAGCGCTGCCTGTTCATCGGCGACGCCGGCTCCTACGACCGCCTGCAGTCGAAGTTCGACGGCGTCGCGGTGCGCGCCGAGCTCGTCGGCCGGATGAACCTCCAGCGCGTCGCGCGGCGCGGCGCCCGTGCCACGAGCGAGCAGGAGCTCAGCGACCTCGTGCGGTGGACGCGCGCGCAGCGGGTGATCATCGAGCCGCACACGCTCGCGCAGGACGAGATGCTCGACCTCGTCCGTGCCGCCAAGGGGATCGGCGTGCGGGTCAGCCTGCTGCCCCGCGTGCACGACGTCGTGGGCTCGGAGGTCGTCTTCGACAACCTGCAGGGGATGACGCTGCTCGGCGTACGGCGCTTCGGGCTCAGCCGCTCGTCGCGGCTGGTCAAGCGGTCGTTCGATCTTCTCGGGGCGGGCTTGCTCACGCTCGCGGTGGCGCCGATCCTGGCGGTCGTCGCGCTGCTGATCAAGCTCGACAGCCCCGGTCCCGTCCTCTTCCGCCAGACGCGCGTTGGTCGCGACGGCCGGCGGTTCAAGATCGCCAAGTTCCGCACGATGATCGCCGACGCCGAGGCGCGCAAGGCCGAGCTGCGGGCGGTCAACGAGGCCGCCGACGGCCTGTTCAAGATCGTCGACGACCCGCGCATCACGCGCGTCGGGCGCCTGCTGCGCAAGACGTCGCTCGACGAGCTCCCGCAGCTGCTCAACGTCCTCAAGGGCGACATGAGCCTGGTCGGCCCGCGGCCGCTCGTCGTCGACGAGGACAAGCAGATCACCGGCTTCGACCGCCGGCGGCTGTCGCTGACGCCGGGCATGACGGGCCACTGGCAGATCGCCGGCCCGTCGCGCGTGCCGCTGGCTGAGATGGTCAAGATCGACTACCTCTACGTGGCCGGCTGGTCGCTGTGGGAGGACATCAAGATCATGCTCCGCACCGTGCCGTACATGCTCGCGCGCCGCGGGATGTAGCGGTCCGGAGCGCGGGGGCGCGCCGGATTTCACGCCGAGACCGCACGGTCGGCGTCGCCGGATCGTCTCCTAGGGTGCACGCCCATGACGGCACGGAATCAGCCCGCCGAGCCTCCCGTCGCGGCTCAGGGCGCGCCGGCGCGCACGCCGCCGCCCGGCGCGCTGCCGCTGCCTCGCCGCTTCGAGCGCCGCGGCGCCCGGGCGTCTCGCACGGTCTTCGTCGAGCCTCCGCCCCCTGCCGTCGAGCCGCTCGCCGTTCGCGACAGCCTCTCGCGGCGCGCGCTCGTCGCCGCTGACCTCGGGGCGATGGGCGTCGCGCTCTTCGCGACCGCCGCCGCCGGTCTGAAGGTCTCGTCCGGGACCGCGCTGCTCGTCGTCGTCTTGGTGGCGCTCGCCAAGGCGCTCGGCCTCTATGACCGCGACGAGCTGCTCTTGCGCAAGACGACGCTCGAGGAGACGCCGCATCTGGCGCTGCTGGCCGTGCTCACCGTGCTCGCCGGCTGGCTGCTCGAGGACGTCGTCTTCGGCGAGCCGCTACGCCAGGGAGCCGCGATCGGTCTCTGGGCGATCCTCACGCCGGCACTGGCCGGTACCCGGACGGCGGCCCGGCTGCTCGTCCAGCGCCGGATGAGCCCCGAGAAGCTCCTCCTGCTCGGCGACCGTGCCACGTATGAGCGCCTCTCGCGCTCGCTGGGTGGGAGCTCCGCGGCGCAGCTCGTGGCGCATCTTGCTCCGGAGCGGGTGCTGTTGAAGGGGCCCGACGGCCGGCCACACGTCAGCCTCAAGGCACTGGAGGGGATGGTCCGGTGGCTGGGCGTGCAGCGCATCGTCGTCTCGGGCCAGGATGCCCCGCCCGACGTGACCCTGGAGCTCTTCCGGGCGGCCAAGGGCGTGGGCGTGCGCCTGAGCTTCTTGCCCGCGGTGCTGGCCACCGTGGGTCCGCGGCTCGCCTTCGACGACGTCTGGGGGATCCCGCTCATCGGCGTGCGCCGCTTCGGCCTGACGCGGACGCAGCGGCTCGCCAAACGCGCCTTCGACCTCGCCGGCGGTCTGTACGCCCTGCTGGTTGCCGCGCCCGTCCTCGCGTTCCTCGCACTGGCCATCAAGCTCGACTCACCCGGCCCGGTGTTCTTCCGTCAGCCCCGCGTCGGCCGCGACGGCAGCGTGTTCTGCATCTTCAAGTTCCGCACCATGGTCGCCGACGCCGAGGCACGCAAGGCCGAACTGGGCGCGCAGAACGAAGCCGGCGGGGGTCTCTTCAAGATCGAGAACGACCCCCGGATCACGCGCGTCGGCCGCCTGCTGCGCAGGACATCGCTCGATGAGCTCCCGCAGCTGCTCAACGTCGTCCGCGGCGAGATGAGCCTCGTCGGGCCGCGACCGCTCGTACTCGACGAGGACGAGCGGATCCTCGGGTTTGACCGGCGCCGCCTGGACCTCACGCCGGGCATGACCGGCCACTGGCAGATCCTCGGCTCGGCGCGCGTCCCACTCGACGAGATGGTGCGGATCGACTACCGCTACGTCGCGAGCTGGACGCTGTGGGAGGACACGAAGATCCTCCTTCGCACCGTGCCCTACATGCTCGCGCGGCGCGGGATGTAGCCCGGCCGGGGCTAGCGCGAGGCGCGCCGCCGCAGCCGCGCCGCGCGCTTGCGCTGGACCGGCTTGCGCTTGACCGCGCGAGCGACGGTGCCCAACGGGGCGACTTGGGCGCTCTTGCGGGCGGGCGCCGCAGGCGCCGGGTCGACCGCTCCAGGCTGCCTGGTGTCGCACTCTGCCACGGGCTTGGAGTAGTAGGCCGCCATGACGTCGTTCTGGTCGGGCGAGTGCGGGTTGCCGGCGAGGTGGCCGTACTCGTGGACCATGACGGTGCAGAACTTGGGCCAGTCGAAGGAGGCGACGGGGTTGAAGGTGACCTTGCAGTCGCCGTTCTGGGTCGGGTTGTCGTAGGCCGACGAGGGGTTGGTCCAGCTCGACTGGGCGTTGATCTGCGGCGAGAGCGCCGACCAGACGACCTCGACCTTGCCGCCGCAGGGATCGACGCCCCAGTGGGCGCGCGCGAGCTGCTGTGCGGCCTGCATCGGCTGCGAGCCGAGCGCGAAGGCGCTCTCGGGGTGGCTGACCGCGCCCGACGTCGTGTCGTCGAAGGAGGCGTCGCGCGCCGTGTAGGTCGGGCGGCCGGTCGCCTCGACCGTCGCGGCGACGAGCGGGCCGACGGCGAAGAGCACGAGGAGGAGGGCGCGCAGGGAGGGGAGCCGGCCGAGCATGGTCGCCGGTTGTCTCGGCGTCGCGTCGGCCGGCGCGAAGAAAAGTTCACGGGCGTGGCCGGATGGTGGATGTCAGCCGTAGACGCTCGCGAGGCGCTGCGCGACAACCGCCGGGGCGCAGCGTTCGCGGACGGCTTGCAGCGCCGATGCGGCGGCCGCGGCGGGGTCGTCGTCGCGGGCGAGGGCCGCGGCGAGCGCGGCGGGATCGCCGGGCGCGACCAGGCGGTCGGCGGGCAGCAGCTCGGGCAGCGCCCCGGCGCGGCTGGCGAGGACGGGCAGGCCGGCGGCCATGGCCTCCGCGGCGGCCAGGCCGAAGGTCTCGGCGGCGCGCGTCGGGACGAGCGCCACGCGCGCCGCGGCGCGCAGGTCGGCGAGCTCGGCGGCTCCGACCGCACCGGTGAACCACACGTCGGCGCCGGCCGCGCGCGCCTGCAGCGCCGCGCGCTCCGGGCCGTCGCCGGCGACGACGAGCGGGACGCCGGCGCGCCGGCAGGCGTCGATTGCGACGTCGACGCCCTTCTCGGGCGCCAGGCGCGAGGCCACGAGCGCGGGGCCGCCACGGGTGAAGCGCGGCTCGGCGGCGAGTTCCCGGACGACGTGGGAGACGACGTGGACGGGCGCGCCGAGCGGCGCCCCGAGCGCGCGCAGGCGCTCGTGCGCGAAACGGCTCGGGACGACGATCGCGTCGGCGTGCGCCGTGAGCCGGTGCTGCCAGGCGGCCAGCGCCGCGCCGTAGACGACGGCCTCCCCGCCCGTGCCGCGGCAGTTCAGCCGGACGCCCGGCGCGGTGTTGCGCCCGTGGCAGCGCGTGCAGTCCTCGCCGCGCGTGAAGCACGTGCCGACCGCGCAGACCAGGCGGTAGTTGTGCAGGTGCAAGACGACGCGCGCGCCCGCCTCGCGGGCCGCGGCGAGGGCGCGCCAGCCTAGGGAAGGCAGGAGGTTGTGGGCGTGCACTACGCGCGCGCGTGCGCGCGAGACGGCGACGGCCACGTCGTCGGGCCGTAGCCCCCCGCCGAGCAGCGCCGCCGCGGCGCGGGCCCGGCCGAGCGCCGCCGAGTCGCGCTGCAGGAGCTCGGCGTCCTCGCCCAT
The DNA here is from genome assembly GCA_036506755.1 of Solirubrobacteraceae bacterium. Classification (GTDB taxonomy): domain Bacteria; phylum Actinomycetota; class Thermoleophilia; order Solirubrobacterales; family Solirubrobacteraceae; genus DASXRF01. The sequence goes on from DASXRF010000510.1 coordinate 11,467, forward strand.
GTGCTCGCGCACGAGCCAGAGCAGGTCGTCGACGACGCGCTCCTCGCCCCCGGTGGTGCGATAGCGGTTGTGGAGGAAGAGGACCAGGGTGCGCAAGGTACGCAGGCGGCACGCCGGAATTTGTGCTTGATGTCACGAGCGCTGGGTCCTAAAGTCGCCCAGTGCTCGTCGTCGCGCTCGCAATTCTGGTGTGGCTGCTGCTGATCGTGGTGGCGATCGCGCTGTGCCGCGCCGCCAGCGAGCGCCAAACGCACTGAGGGCGCTCCACGTCGGGGGCTACACCCCCAGGACGAGCCGCAGCGCATCGTCGAGTGCCCGCAGCTCCGCAGCGTCGAGCCGTCCGGCGGAGTCGCCGAGGCGTTGCGGGTCCACGACCGTCGTCTGTTCGACCAGGACGCGAGTCTCGGTGCCGAGCACTTCGATCCTCGGCCGGAACGTCGCCGGGCGGGCGCTCGTGGAGGTGGGTGCCACGAGGACCGTACTCAGACCCAGGAGGTCGTCAGCCTGGACGACGACGGCGTACCTGGCGCCGCGTTGCTCGCGCCCGCACGCGCGGCCCGGCGCGGGCAGGTGAAACACCTCGCCGCGGACCACTCAGTCCTGGGTGGCCGGCGCCAGGTCGGCCATCTGCTGGCGGATGGCACGCATCTCCTCACGGTCGGCCTCGTCATCGGAGAGCCGGTGAACCTCCTCGCGGACAGCCGCGCGGGTGCGGCGCCGGGCGGCGGCTTCGTGCAGCGCGGTGCGGACAGCCTCGGAGTCGTTCAGGCCTTCGGCGCGCACGATGTCCAGCGCCGCGGCGCTGGCGTCGTCGAGCCGAACGTGCAGCGAGCGAGACACGCCGCCCCGATCGTAGCACACTTTGTTCTACATCCCGGGAAGCGGCGCATTCCTACACTCGGCGATCGCGATGCCGACCGCGTCCATCGTCGTTCCCACGCGCGATCGCGCGTCGTACCTCGCGGTCGCGCTTGACTCGATCGTGCCGCAGGCGCGCGAGGCGGACGCCGAGGTGCTCGTCGTCCTCGATGGGCCCGACGCGGCGAGCGAGGCGGTGGCCCGCGCGCGCGGTGCGCGCGTCGTCGCTCACGATCAACGACTCGGGCTCAACGCCGCGCGCAACACCGCCGTCGCGGAGACGAGCGGCGAGCTGATCGTCTTCCTCGACGACGACGTCGAGGTGCGGCCCGGCTGGCTCGCGGCGCTGCTGCGCGCGGCGCGCGAGCAGCCCGACGTCGACGTCTTCACCGGCCCGGTCTTCGCGCGCTTCGAGGACCACGCGTTTCGCACGTGCGGCCGCGAGGGGCCGCCCGTCACCTTCCTCGACCTCGGCCCCGACGACGTCGACGCGCCGCACGCCTGGGGCGCGAACATGGCGATCCGGCGCGCGGCCTTCGAGCGCCTCGGCCCGTTCACGGCGTGGAGCAGCACGGCGGGCGACGAGCAGGAGTGGCAGGACCGCCTCAAGGCGAGCGAGCGGCCGCGGATCCGCTACGTCGCCGGCGCCGTGCTCGACCACCGCCGCGCTGGGGACGACGCGCGCCTGCGCTCCCTCGCCCGCGCCGCGTACGCGCGCGGCAAGGCGGCGCGACGCTTCGACGTCTTCAAGGGCACGCAGCCGACGCTCGCCGGCGAGCTGCGCACGCTGGCCGGCACGCTGGTACACGGGCCGCGCTTTCGCTGCATGAACGGGCCGGTGCTGGCGGCGCACACGCTGGGCCGGGTCGCCGCCGCCCTCAGGCCCGCCCCCGACCCGGCCGCGCCGGACTACCTCAGCGGCCGCTCGGGCACGGTGGGCGGACGGAGGGCGGTCGTGCGCGCCGCGACGGACCGCGTGCTCGACGTCCTCGACGCGCCCGCCCGCCGGCGCGCGCGGCGTGCGGGCACGCCGCGCCGCAGCGTGCTCGTCCTCTCGATCGTCCGAGAGGCGAACGCGTCCGCGTGGCGGGCGGCCGAGCGCGAGCTGCGCGCCAGCAGCCACGCGGTCACGATCGCCACCGCCCCGCCGGGCGACCGCGGCAAGTTCGAGAACCTCAACGCGCTGCTGGCCGCGCAGACGCTCTCGCGCTACGACTGGGTGCTGGTTGTCGACGACGACGTCGCGCTGCCCGCCGGCTTCCTGGATGCGTTCGTCGCGCTCGCCGAGCGCTTCGAGCTCAAGCTCGCCCAGCCGGCGCACCGCCTGGCCAGCCACGCCGCCTGGCCGGTGACGCGCCGCCGGCCGGCGAGCCTGGTGCGCGAGACGAGCTTCGTCGAGATCGGCCCGGTCACCGCCTTCCACCGCGACGCGTTCGGCGTCCTGCTCCCCTTTCCACCGCTGCGCATGGGCTGGGGCCTGGACGTCCACTGGTCGGCCCTGGCGCGCGAGCGCGGCTGGCGTATCGGCGTCGTCGACGCGACGCCGATCGGCCACGTGGCCGCTCCGGCGGCGAGCGCGTACTCGCGCGCCGACGCGCAGCGCGAGGCCGAGGCGTTCCTGGCCGAGCGGCCCTACGTCCCGCGCGACGAGGCCGACCGCACGCTGACGGTCCACCGCCGGCTGTAGCCCCTATCCGACCTGGATGCTGGCGTCGTCGAGCGCGCCGCGGTACCAGTCCGCGCCCGGACGGCTGCCGAGGACGACCGGGTCGGTGTTCGCGATCGAGCCGAGCGTGGCCGACTTCGAGAACGTCTGACCGTCCACGGTCAGCTTGATCGCCGACGCGGTCTTCACGCACTGGATGGTGTGCCACTGGCCGTTGTTGAGGGCCGGGCCCGCGATCAGCTCGCTGTAGCCGGCCGAGCCCTTGAACCCGCACGAGGCCTGCCCGGACTGCTGGAACTCCACCTTGAACTCGCCGCCGGCGGTCGTGTACACGCCCTTGCGGATCAGGTCCCAGTCCGCCGGGGGCGGCGGCGGGGAGCCGGTGGTCTGCAGGTGGATGGTGACGGTCAGGTTCGCGTTGCCGGGGTTCAGATCAGCGGCTGATGGGACGGTGACGTAGCTCGACCCGTTGAAGCCGTAGGCGAAGCCCGAGAAGCCGGGCAGCCCCAGCTGGACGTTGCGTAGCGTGCCGTTGTGGCCTTTGACCGAGTCGTTCATGACGAGGCCCGATGTCTCGTCCATCGGCCACAGGGCGACCAGGGCGCCGCCGGTCGAGCCGGCCTGCACGACCGCGGTCGGGCTCGAGGTGGCCGTTCCGGACCCCGCCGAGTTGGTGGCGGTGACGGCGACGCGCATGGTGTGTCCGACGTCGGCGCCGGCCAGCAGGTAGGTCGAGCCGGTGCCGACCGGGGCGCAGGCGGCGCCGCTCGAGTCGCAGCGCTGCCACTGGTAGGTGAAGGTGATCGGCTGCGTCCCGGTCCACCCGCCGGCGCCGGCGTTCAGCGTCTGGCCCTCCCGCGCCGTGCCGGAGATCGTCGGCGGCGACGTGTTCACCGGCGCCGCGGACGCGGCCTGGACCACCGCGGTGGTCGTGGAGCTCGCGGTCGCCGAGCCGACCGAGTTGGTGGCCGTCACCGCGACGCGCAGGGTCGTGCCGACGTCGGCGCCTGTGACGGGATAGCTCGGGCTCGTCGCTCCCGCGACGTCCGCGCAGGCGGAGCCGGCGGAGCTGCAGCGCTGCCACTGGTAGGCGAAGGTGATCGGCTGGTCGCCGGTCCAGCTCCCGGCGCTCGCCGTCAGCGTCTGGCCGTCCTGCGGCGTCCCCGACACCGTCGGCGGCGAGGTGTTGACGGGCGGCGAGGGCGTCGAGCCGCCGCCGCTCGTCACGGTGATCGTGTCGACGACCGCGTTGAACGCCTGCGCGGCGGTGTCGTTGCCGATCTGGACGGTCGAGACGCCCGCCGTGCCGAGGTTCGCACTGGTCGTCTGGTAGACGAGCGTCCCGTCGAGGCTCACCTCGACCGTGCTGCTCGTGACGTGGATGGCGATCGTTCCCCACGTGTTCAGTGGCAGCTTGCCGGTGGTCGAGAAATGGCTGCCGCCGTAGGTGACGCCGATCGCGCCCGTGGTCCCGTTCTGCCGGTAGACGCTGACGATGCGCGCCGAGCTCGGGTTGAGCAGGCGGAAGAACGGGACGTTGCCGCCGCTCGCCCCCTGGGCGACCACCCGGAAGTCGCCGCTGGCCGTGAGGTCCTGCTGCGCGGAGGCGAAGGTCTTGCGCGCGTAGGCCTTCGAGCCCGAGCTCGCGGTCTCCGAGAGTTGCGCGGCGAGCCCGCCGGTGCGGGTGATGGCGCTCTGGACGACCGCCATCCCGTCGCCGCCGGTCTGCACCTGGCTCCAGGCCGAGTAGTCGCCCGACTCGAAGCCGTCGCTGAAGACGGTCGTGGACGCGCTCGCCGGGCCGGCGGTGGCCAAGAGGAAGCAGCCCAGTGCCGCGGTGACCGCCACAGCCCGGGACATCCGTGGCGCCGGGCGCGCCGCGCGGCCATTCATCCGTGAACCACCGTCCGACTCGAATCCGTTGTCAGTGCGCTGACGCTAGCCGATCGACAGGCTTCCGGACAAGTGCGCGTCCTTACAGCCCGGAGGCCAGGCGGATCAGCGTCATCGCGTCGTCGGCGCCGATGGTCGTTCCCGCGAGCGCGCGGACGTCGTTCTGGTAGGCGGCGACCGCGGCGGCCTTCGCCGAGCTGTCGGGCGCGGCCTCGACGGCCCTGAGGTCGGCGACGAGCCCCGCGGCCGCCTCGACGTCGGAGACCAGCCGGCGGGTGAGGACGGAGAGGCTCGCGACGCTGACGGTGACGTCGAAGGCCGCCTTCGCGGTGGTCCTGTTGCCCGCGGCGTCGGTGGCCGCGGCGGTGATCATGTTCGCCCCGAGCGCGAACGACGAGGCGGGCGCCGTCTGCGCGGGGCAGTCCTTGGCGGAGACGCCCGAGACGGGATCGGTGGCGGCGCACGTCGTGGTCACCGTGTCGTCGACGCCGTAGCTCGGGTGGTCGGTCGCCAGAGCGAGCGCGGGCGGTGCCGTGTCGAGCTGGACCGTCGCGGTGGCGGTCGTGGCGTTGCCGGCCTCGTCGGCGGCGGTGCAGGTGACGTCGTGCGCGCCGTCGGTCGCGAGCTGGACTGTCGTCGTCTTCGCCCCCGAAACCCTGTCGCCGGCGGTCACGCAGCTCACGCGGACGAGCTGGTCGTCCTGGCCCACGGCGTCGAGCTCTGCGGGCGCGTGGTTGAACCAGCCGTGCGCGCCGTCGGGATCTTGCGTCAGGTGCAGGCGCGGAGACTTGCGATCGATGCGCAGGCCGCCCAGCGGGCCGGCGGTCGCGCAGTTGCCGGCCTCGTCGCAGACCTGGCGCGCGCCGGTGCCGGCCGCGGGGTCCTCGGTATCGGCCGCGACGGTCGTGCGCAGCGTCAGGTGGCGATCGCCCGAATCCGCAAGGCCGGAGCCGGTGTCGGTCGCGGTGCAGGCGATCGTCTCGTTCGCCGGTTGCCATGAGCGGTCGGGCGCGTCACACGAGATGCTCGGCGCCTGGCGGTCGACCGCGAGCCCGACGGCGATCGCCACCGCGCAATTGCCCGCCAGGTCGCACACGTCGTGCGAGTCGGTCGCTGCCTGAGGCTCCTGCGCGTCCGCCGGAACGTTCGTCGCGAGCGTGAAGGCCGCGTCGGCCTGGTCGGCGAGCCCGGAGCCGGTGTCGTCGGCCGAGCAGCTGATCGAGACGTTGTCGGCGTGCCAGCCGGGATCGATCGTCTCGCAGCTCACAGCGGGCGGCGCGGTGTCCGGCGCGGGCGCGCCCGGCGCCTTCCCGCGCGTCTGCGCCTGCGACAGCGTCGAGAGCTGGAGGCTGGGGCGCTCGGGGACAGGCACGACCGCGTCCGTCGCGACGACATGCGGCGACGGCAGCACGCGCACCATCGTGTGCCGCGGCAGCCGCTTCCGGGCGTGCTCCAGCGAGGCCACGACCACCCCGAGCGGGACGGGCGTGGCGGCCGCCCTGTGGCCGGAGCCCGGGACGGCTCCACCGACGAACGGCGGCAATCGCGGAGCTTCAGCGCCGGGGATCACTTCGGGGCGGACGGGCGCGTCGGCCACGCCCGGAGCGCCGCGCCCGCCGAGCACGTCGGCGCGCAGTCCCGCGAGACCGATCGCCACCAGCGCGAAGCCGAGCGACAGTCCCGCCAGGATCCGCCCAGCCCCGAGCCACCCGAGGCCTTGGCGACGGCGACCCGGGAACGGGCGGCGGTGATCGGATGGGGACATCTCGCCGGCGGTCCTCCGTGACGCGAGACTCGATGCCACGATAAAACCTTCTGGCGGCCGCGAAGTCATCTCGTCTACGGCCGAACCGCCAACTGTGCGTGGTCTGGCGGCCAACATGCGGAAGTCCGCACGTCGAGCTGCGAGCTGTGCGCTTGACGGCGCTGCTTAACGCAGGCTGGCGGCGGCGAGCTGCGCCGCGAGGGCGCGGTCGCCCGCGGCGGCCTGGACGCACATGCCCAGGACGAGCAGCAGGCCGGCGGCAAAGGCCATCACGACGAAGAGCAGGAGCAGCACGACCACAGTTCTCGGCGCGACTTCGCGCTGGTGGACGGCAGCCCTGCTCCCCTGGACGGATGTTCAGCCGGCGAGTCGGCGGTCAGCGCGGCGTCGGCGAGCGTGGACACGCGGCAACTGTAGACGCGGCGCTTGACGCCGCGCGATGTGCTGATTAACTGGCCACAGGGGGGTTCGTCCGTCTGACCGGAGCAGCCATGTCCACCGCTGTGCTTCAGATCACGCGGCCCGTCTCGGGCGAGGTCGACGAGCTGCGCAAGGACGTCGAGCGCCTTCGGAACGCCATCGCCGCGATGTCGCGTGCCCTCGTCGAGGCCAATCGTGGCCGGGCGCTTGCCGAGGAGCAGCGCCAGGCCGCCGAGGATCAGCTCGCCGTGGCGCTCGAGCTGCGTGCGGCCTTGGAGAGTCGCCTCGCCGGACTGGAACGCGAGCTCGGCAGACAGCGCACGGCGTCGGCAATCCGCGCCAGGCTCCTGGCCGACATCACGCAGGCGAAGTGGTGGCGGCGGCGGCCGGCGATCGAGCGAGCGAAACGCGTCGAGCGGCTGCTCGTAGAGATCACCGTGCGCTGACCCCGTTGTCGGAAGTCCCAACGCGCGGGCCCGAACGTTGGACAGCGGTCCGATGAGGGCGACGACCTCGACGGGCATCCTCCCGTGCGATGACGCTGAACATCGGACTCGGGCTGGCGCTTGCCTGCGCGGCCCTCACGCAACTTGGTTTCCTTTGCAAGCATCGCGGCGCGAACGCGATCCCGTCGATCGACGTCCGGCGGCCGCTGCGCAGCGCGCGGGCGCTGCTCGGCTCGCGGTGGTTCGCGATCGGCATGGCGGTCACCGCCGGCGCGTGGCTGCTGCACGTCGCCGCGCTCGGGCTGGCGCCGCTGTCGGTCGTCCAGGCCGTGCTCTCGACCGGCGTCGTCATGCTCGCGGTCTTCGGCGGCGCGCTCTTCGGGTGCACGGTGTCCCGGCGCCAGTGGCTCGGCGTCGCGATGACGGCGGCGGGGCTCGTCCTGCTCGTCGTCACGCTGCCGCGGCACCACGGCTCGGACTCCTCGTACGCGTGGCCAGCGCTCCTGGCCTTCGAGGCCGGCATGCTCGTCATCGGGTCGGTCCTCGTCGCGGCGCCGCGCCTGGGCGCGCCGAGGCACCATCACGGCGCCGCGCTGGGGGCGGCGGCCGGCACGCTCTTCGGCGTCTCCGACGTGGCGGTCAAGGCGCTCACCGGCGTCGCGGCGCACGGTCCGCTGGCGATCGCCACGTCGCCGTGGGTCGGCGTCGCCGGCGCCGCGGCGGCGCTCGCGTTCCTGACGTCCGCTCGCGGCTTTCAGCAGGGCGACGCCGTGCCCGTGATCGCGTGCACGTCGACCGGCGCCAATGTCACGTGCATCCTCGGCGGCATCCTCGTCTTCGGCGACTCGCTCGCGAGCGACGCGCTGCTGGTGATCGTCCAGGTCGCCGCGTTCGCGCTCGTCGCGGCGGCGGCGGTCCTCACGCCGGCGGGCCACGGCGGTCCCTCCGCGCCGGCGATCGCGTAACCGCCGCCGCGCCGCCCGCGGCGTTACATTCGGGCGAAGCGAACGAGGAGGCCGGGAGTGGCGACGACGACGCCGGGCTCGGAGCGCGTGACGCCACGCGTCGTCGGCGGGCTGGTCTCCGACATCGAGTCCGAGCTCGACGCGCTCGTCGCGGGGATCGCCGAGCGCATCCGCGGCGAGATCCCGGACTTCCGCCGCCTGCCGGTGGAGAGGCTCCAGCGGGCGATCCGCGGCAACGTCCGGCGGGCCCTGGCCGCGCTGCGCGAGCTGCGGGCGCCGACGCCGGACGAGCTCGAGAGCGCGGCGGCGATCGGCCGCGAGCGCGCCGAGCAGGGGCTCACGGTCGATGCGGTGCTGCACGCCTATCGCGTCACGGTGAGCGCGCTGTGGTCGCGCTTCGGCGAGCTGGCCCGGGAGCGCAGCGCCGACGTGGCGAGCGTGCTGGCCTTCTCCGAGACGCTGTGGCTGTGGGCCGACGCCGTGATGGACGTCGTCGCCACCGCGCACCGCGAGGTCGAGCTCGAGCACGCGCGCGAGGACCAGCAGCGCCGCGACGCGTTCGTGCTCGCCGTCGTCCAGGGGACCGCCGACGCGGCCGACCTGCGGCGCGAGGGCTCGGCCTACGGCCTCGACACCGAGCGTGACTACATCCCCTTCCGGGCGCGCGCGGCGGCCGCGGACGGAGAGCCCCGGCCGCTCCCGCGCCGCGTGGCGCTGGGACTGGCCGGCGACGGCGGCCTCGTGACCGCCCTTGACCACGACCTGATCGGCATCGCGCTGCGCCCGCCAACACCGATCGCCGGCGTGGTCGCCGGGATCGGCCCGCCCGCCCGGCTGGCGTCGCTCCCGGGGGCCTTCGCGCTCGCGTGCCGCGCGCTGCAGACGGCCCTGGCCTTCGGGCAGGAGGGCGTGTTCTCCCTCTCGGACCTCTCGATCCGCCCCGCCGTCCTCGTCGACGAGGCGCTCGGCGAGGCCTTCGCCGCCCGCTATCTGGACCCGCTGGCCGACCTCGGCCGCCTCGGCGCCGACCTCGAGACGACCCTGCGCGCGTGGTTCGACCAGGGCATGCGCATCGAGGAGACCGCCCGCGCTCTGCACGTCCACCCGAACACGCTGCGCCACCGCCTGCACCGCTTCGAGGAGAGCACCGGCGCGAGCCTGCGCCAGCCGTCGGACCTCATCGAGCTGTGGTGGGCGCTCGAGCGCCGCCGGCTGGGCGAATCTACCCCGCCGCCGCGCGCCTGAACGCGTCCCACGCCGGCTTCGGGCTCCCGTCCAGGCGGAGCAGCCCGAAGGCGCTCTCCCGACCGGTCCCGCGGAGGTCGTCGAGCCGGTAGACGAAGAGCGCGCGCACGTAGCGCCAGCGGCGCCGCGCGAGGTCGAAGGCCGAGGCGAGATCCTGGGCCTGCGTCGCCTCCGAGACGCACGTTCTGCCCTTCGAGCACGTCGGCCAGCCGATCTCGGTGATCCACAGCGGGACGTCGCCGTCGCCGTGCGCGGCCAGCGTCGCGTGGAGCTCCTCGAGGCGGCGGGTCTGCTGGCGCACGGGCGGCTCGTCGCGGCGGTAGCCGGGCGGCAGGGAGCTGTAGGGGTGGACGGCGACGGCGTCCGCGTAGTCGCCGAGGTCCGGCACCGCGCGGTACATGTCGCCCACCCAGTCGACGTCGCGCCGCGCGTCGGGATCCCAGATGCTGGTCTCGGCCTCGACGAGGAACCGGGCGCGCGGGTTCGCGCGCCGCGCCGCGCCAACCGCGGCCTTGACGAGCCGGGCGTACTCCGCCGGGTCCGGGCGCAGGTTCGCGAACGGGCCGAAGTACGGCTCGTTCCAGACCTCGAAGAAGCGCGGGGCGAAGCGCGCCAAGCGCGGTCGCGAGCGCCAGAACGACCCGCCCGGCCCGTACCGGGCGACGACGTTCGACAAGAAGGCGCCGTAGGTCCCGGGATCGCGCGGCAGCGCGCTGGGCGCCTCGGCGGCCCACGCGGGGCTGCGGTCGACGATCGGCAGGACGGTCAGGCCGTAGCGCGCCGCCCTGTCGACGATCGCGTCGTAACGCGCCCAGCGGAGCTTCCCCGGCGCGGGCTCGACGTCGGCCCACACGAGGTCGTCGCGGATCAGCCGTGCGCCGCTGCGCCGCGCGCGGGCGAGCTGGTCGCACAGGCCCTTGCCGCTCAGGAAGTTCAGCGACACGGCGAGACCGGCTGCCGGCCGGGCACCCGGAGCCGGCGCGCCAGCAACCGGCCGGCGCGGTCCGCGACAGCCGGAAACGCCACGGAACGGCGGCAGCGGCGACGTCCACGCGCTCCCCGGGCGCACACCGGAGTAGCCGCCCGCCGGCGCGGCGTGCGAGGACGGCGAGTCGCAGCCGATCAGGCACGGCAGCTGGCCGCGCGTCGCGGAGGGAAGGGCGGCGATGAGCACGACCGCCGCCAGCAGCACGATGGCCCTGAGCGGACGAGACATGCGTCATCACCCTAGGACCTGTCTCTTCTGGTTGACGAACGTCACACAGCGGCGAGCCGACCGTTTCGACCGGCGGTAGAGCGGTTAGTCCCGCCAGACCGGCCCGCCGGGCACGCCCGGATAACGGTCTTTTTATCTGCGGCTGACCTGCGACGGGTTACCGTCCAGGGCGCCGCCGGAGGCGCCACACAACGCGGCACGGTTGTCGGAACGGCAGGCCGACGCACCGCCGCGAGCCCGGAGTCTTGGACCGCCGGTCGGTCGACGCCGGGCAGATACGACCCCAAACTGGCGCCTGCCATGGACCGCCACCCTCCCTCGATCCCCAGGGGCAGACACCTCACGATGCGCCACACCCCCCACAACGGCAAGACGCGTTTTGTACGCCGCTCGCACGGGAGGCCCCGTGCGAGCACGCTCAAGCTCTCGATCCTCATGCCCGCCTACAACGAGGCGGCCACGCTGGCGCACGCGGTGGACGCGGTGCTCTCGACGCCGTACCCGTGCGAGGTCGAGCTGGTGATCGTCGACGACGGCTCGACCGACGCGACGCCGGAGATCCTCGGCGAGGTCGCCGACCCGCGCGTCGTCGTCTACCGCCATCCCCGAAACATGGGCAAGGGCGCGGCGCTGCAGACGGCCGCCGCGATCGCCCGCGGCACGCACATGGTGCCGTTCGACGCCGACCTCGAGTACTCGCCCGCCGACCTGCCCCGCCTGCTCGAGCCGGTGCTCGAGGGCCGCTGCGAGGTGGTCTACGGCACCCGGCTGTTCGGCGTCAACACGCGCTACCAGTCCTACCGCCACGGCGTCGGCAACCGGGCGCTCACGTTCGCCGCGAACCTCATGTTCGACGCGTACCTGAGCGACCTGCACACGTGCCTGAAGCTCATGCCGCTCGAGCTGTTCCGCAGCTTCGACCTGCGCGAGAACGGCTTCGGCCTGGACACCGAGATCACCGCGCGGATCCTCAAGTCCGGCATCCGCCCGTTCGAGGTGCCCGTCTCGTACCACAGCCGCTCCTACGACGAGGGCAAGAAGATCACGTCGGTCCACGGCGTCGAGTGCCTGCACGTCCTGGCCCGCGTGCGCTTCGGCAGCGTGCGCGGCCGGGCGCGGCGGGCGCTGCGCGGCGGCCGGGCGGGCGGCGAGGTGCACGCGACGCGCCCCGAGCCGGTCGTCGAGGTCCTCGACAACGAGCCGGCGCGTGAGTTCGCCAACTCGCTGAAGGCCCGGGACGGCGCCGCGGCATGAGCCGCAGCCGCCTCCTCGGCATGGCCGCCCCGGCGGCCATGGTCCTCGTGCTGCTCGGCGCGGCCCAGACGCCCCCTGGCCGCTCCGCGCTGCGGCACGCCGGGCTGACCGAGCGCGCCGAGCCCTATACGGAGCTGGCCTTCGCGCGGCCGTCCGAGCTGCCGGAGCGCCTGCCCAGCGGGCGCACGCGGCTGACCGTCCCGTTCACGCTGCACAACGCCGAGGGCGCCCCGCGGGACTACGCATGGAGCATCGAGGCGCTCGATGGCGAGCGGCGGACCGTGCTGGCCCGGGGGCAGGTGCGGACCGCGGCGGGGCAGCGCGCCTCGGTCGAGCGGCGGTTGGCGGCGCCGTGCCGCGGCGAGCGCACGCGCGTCGAGGTGCGCCTCGCGCGGCCGGCGGAGTCGATCGGGTTCTGGGCGCAGTGCCGGTGAGCGAGAGCAGGCGACCCGTCGTCGCGCTGGTGACCGACGCCGTCTTCCCGTACCACCGGGGCGGCAAGGAGACGCGCTACCACGAGATCGCGCGGCGGCTGGCCGACCGCGCCGAGGTCCACGTCTACACGATGCGGTGGTGGGGCGAGCCGCCCCGCGAGGGCGCCGTCAGCTACCACGCGCTGACGCCGCTTGTCCCGCTCTACTCGCGCGAGCGGCGCTCGATCCGCCAGGCGCTCGTCTTCGCGCTCGGCTGCCTGACGCTGCTCGTCCGGCGCTTCGACGTCATCGAGGCCGACCACATGCCCTACGTCCAGCTCTTCCCGCTGCGCCTTGTGGCGACGCTGCGGCGCAAGCGGCTGATCGTCACCTGGCACGAGGTCTGGGGACCGGCCTACTGGCGCGGCTACCTCGGGCCGCTCGGCCGCGTCGGCTGGTGGCTCGAGCGCCTGGCGATGCGCCTGCCCGACGTGATCATCGCCGCCTCGCCGGAGACCGCGGAGCGGCTGCGCGAGCGCCTCGGCGACCGCGCGACGATCGCCGTCGCCCCCAACGGCGTCGACCTCGAGGAGATCCGCGGCGCGCCGCCCGCGCCGCAGCGCACCGACCTCGTCGTCGTCGGCCGCCTGCTCGACCACAAGCGCATCGATCTGCTCCTCGACGCCGTCGCGCGGCTGCGCGAGGCCGGCGTCGAGGCGAGCTGCCGGATCATCGGCGACGGGCCGCAGCGCGAGGCGCTGCACGCGCAGGCCGAGCGGCTCGGCGTCGCCGACCTCGTCGACTTCCGCCACGACGTCGCCGGCCAGCGCGAGCTGTACTCGCTGCTCAAGGCCGGGCGCGTGTTCGTGTTCCCGTCGGCGCGCGAGGGCTTCGGCGTCGCGGTGCTCGAGGCGCTGGCCTGCGGCCTGCCGGTCGTGACGACCTCGGCGCCCGACAACCTCGCCCGCCATCTCGTCACCCGCGCGGCCGACGGGATCGTCTGCGAGCCGAGCGCGGAGGCGATCGCCGTGAGCGTGCAGCGCGTGCTGGCCGGGTCGCGCCGCGACGGCGCGCCGGCGTGGGTCTCGGGCTTCGACTGGGACTCGGTCACCGCGCGCGTCGCCGAGGTGGTGCTCGCGTGAGGATCCTCTACGTCAGCGCCTATCCGCCCGCCGTCGACGGCATCGGCGACTACACCGCGGCGCTCGCCGGCGCGGTGCGCGACGACGGCCACGAGGTGCGCGTCGTCACGGCGCGGCCGGTCGACGGCGCGCCGGACGACGTGCTCGGGGCGCTGCCGCGCTCGCGGCGCGCGCTCGGCGGGCTGCTCGAGCGCATCGACGCGTGGGATCCCGACGTCGTCCACGTGCAGTTCGCGGTGGCGATGTTCGGGACGCGCCTGCGCGCGCTGCTCGCCCTGATGGACGCCCTGCGCGAGCGGCGGGCGACGGTCGTCGTCACGCTGCACGAGGTCACGCGCGACACCGGCTCGCTGCGCGCCGCCGGGCGGGCGATCTACCGCCGCGTCGCCGGCCTCGCCGACCGCGTCGTCGTGCACACCGAGCAGTCGCGCGCGGCCCTGACCGGACCGGTCGGCGCCGACGTCGAGCCGCTCGTCGTCGCGCATCCGCAGCGCGCGCTGCCGCCGGCGAACGCGAGCGCGAGCAAGCTGCGCATCCGGCACCGCCTGGGCGACGCCACGGTCCTGCTGTCGTTCGGCTTCGTCCACGTCGACAAGGGCCTCGACGACCTCGTCGAGGCGCTGGCCCGCCTGCGCGCGCCGGACGTGCGCCTCGCGGTCGCCGGCACCGTGCGCCGGCGCCAGGGCGTCTTCCGGGTCTTCGAGGCGCGCGACCGGCTCCATCTCCGCCGCGTGCGCCGGCGGATCCGCCGCGCCGGCCTCGACGAGCGCGTCGTCTTCGCGGGCTACGTGCCCGAGGGCGAGGTGCGCGCCTGGTTCGAGCTGGCCGCGGCAGCGGTGCTGCCCTACAGGCGCATCGAGCAGAGCGGCGTGGCGAACCTCGCCGCGGCGGCCGGGACGCCCGTCCTCGCCAGCGAGGTGGGCGGCATCACCGAGATCGGCGACCCGCGCTGGCGCTTCCCGGCGCGCGACCCCGAGCGCCTGGCCGCCGCCCTCGACGACTTCCTGGCCTGGCGCGACGGCCGCGGCGACCCGCGG
>DASXRF010000511.1:0-2208 GCA_036506755.1 Solirubrobacteraceae bacterium
CTCGAGGAGGAGCGGCGCCTCGCCTACGTGGCCATCACGCGCGCGCGCGACCGCCTGCTGCTGTCCTGGGCGCGCGTCAGGCGCACCTACGACCAGTACCGCGCCAACGAGCCCAGCCGCTTCATCGCGCAGCTCCCGGCCGAGCTCGTGGTCGTGCGCGCCCGGCGCCCGCCCGCCGGTCCGCCGCGCGAGAGCGACCGCGTCGTGCGCCGCCCGCAGCAGCCCGCGCCGCCACCCGAGGCCGAGCCGGTCTATTACCTCGACGAGATTGGCGACGACGATCCCGTCTACCCTCGCGGCGCGCGCGTGCGCCACCGCATCTTCGGCGTCGGCCTCGTCGAGGACGGCACCGGACGCGGGCCGGATCGCAAGCTCGCGGTCCGTTTCCCCGACGTGGGCGTGAAGACGCTGGTTGCAAGGTACGTCGAGCGTATCTATGACTAGCCACTCGCGTTAGAATTTCCGCGCGATCGCGACGTCGAATGCCTGGCAGGCTACGAAAGGGAAACCCATGAGAAAGACGCAATTTTGGGCTCCGCTCGCGCTGGTCGCGCTGGTCGTTCCCGCGCTGGCCTCGGCCGAGGAGAACAAGGAAGAGTGGAAGGAGCAGTCCTTCAAGGACTGTCGCTGCAGCGCCCAGTTCCCGGGCACGCCGCAGGAGAAGACGACGTCGACCCAGACCCAGCTCGGCAGCCTCGACACGACCCTCATCACGCTCGACGTGCCCGGGGTCGCGTTCTACGCGCTGGCGTTCGTCGATTACCCGCGCGACAAGGTCACCGACAAGAACCCGGACAACCTGCTCGACGGCGCGCGCGACGGCGCGGTCAAGAAGGTGAAAGGGCAGCTCATCAAGGAGACCAAGGTCACGATGAACGGCTCGCCCGGCCGCGAGCTTCGCATCGAGGCGCCCGGCGGCATGGTCCTGCACGCCCGCATCTACATGGTGCGCGAGCGTCTCTACCAGGCCCTGGTCGTCGTGCCCACCGCCCGCGCCGACGCCGCGGAGAACAAGAAGTTCCTGGATTCGTTCAAGTTCCAGAAGCCTTAGCACCTAGCCCGGCAGCCGCTCCATCACCACGTCCAGCTTCTTCTCCGCCTTCGCCCGCCAGATCTTGACCGTCACCTTGCGGCCCGCGCCCGCCACCGCGACGCGCCAGGGCAGAGTCTTGTCGTCGACCTTCTTGCCGTCGAACTCGAGGATCACGTCGCCCTTGCCGATGCCCGCGCGCGCCGCGGGGGAGCCGGGCACGACGCCGGAGACGAACACGCCGCCGCGCGCGGGCAACGCGACGCTGGCGGCGAGGTCGTCGGTGAGCGGGCTCAGGTACACGCCGAGCCAGGTGCGCGCCAGGCGGCCGTCGCGGCGCAGCGCGGGCACGACGTCCTTCACCAGGTTGATGGGCACGGCGAAGCCGATGCCCTGGCCGCGCGTGTCGATGGCGGTCGCGATGCCGACGACTTCGCCCGAGGTGTTGACGAGCGGGCCGCCCGAGTTTCCGGGGTTGATGGACGCGTCGGTCTGGATGAAGCTCTGGAAGCGGCTCGGCTTGCCGATGGGCACGTCGCGCGTCGTGCGTCCGACGGCGGAGACGATGCCCGCGGTCGCCGTGTGCGACAGGCCGAACGGGTTGCCGATCGCCAGCACCCAGTCGCCCACCTCGAGGTGATCGGAGTCGCCGAGCGCGGCCGCGACCAGGTCCTTGCCGTCGACCTTGATGAGGCCGATGTCGAGCTCGGCGTCGCGCCCCACCACCTTCGCCGGCACCTCGTTGCCGTCGGCGAACGCGACGCGGATGTCGTGGCCCCCGGCGATCACGTGGTTGTTGGTGACGATGTAGCCCGCGGGGTCGATGATCACTCCCGAGCCCAGCGACAGCCCGACCTCCTCGGGCGCGTCGTAGAACGGCGACCTGCCGACGAGCTCGGTCGCCTTGATGGTCACCACCGACGGGTTCAGGCGCCGCGCCAGATCGACGAACGCGCCCGAGGTCACGCCGGTCGCGGCGGCCGTCGCGGGGCCGGCCGCGGGTGCGGCGGGTGCGGGCCGATTCGTCGGCGGCACCGGAACCGGCACCGGCGTCGGCGGGTGCTTGGACTCGCAAGCGGCCGCAAAGACGAGGACCGCGATGCTAACCTTTGAGCGCATCGACGTATTTGATCCTGAGGTCGTACAGCAGACCTGCCAAGAGCTCGACCTCGGTTTCG
>DASXRF010000512.1:0-5573 GCA_036506755.1 Solirubrobacteraceae bacterium
AACGAGCGCGCCGGCCTCGCCCAGTTCCTGCAGGTGCGCCTGCGCCAGCTGCTCGACGACCTCTTCGACGAGGCGGCGGCCAGCGGCGCGCTCGACGACCCGCGTATCGCCGACAAGCTCGCCGACCTGCACATCCGCACCGAGGTCCTGCGGCTGATGGCCTGGCGCGGCCTGACCGCGATCCAGCGCTACGGCCAGCCGGGCCCCGAGGGGTCGCTGACCAAGTGGCTGTGGTCGGAGACCAACCAGCTGCTCACGCAGGTCGCGGCCGACGTCGTCGGCCCGCGCGCGCTGACCGCCGGCGAGCCGTGGGCCTACGAGCTGCTGCGCGCGCGCGGCAACTCGATCGAGGGCGGTACCACCGAGATCCTGAAGAACATCGTGGCCGAGCGGGTGCTGAGCCTGCCGCGGCTGCGCTAGGGGGCGCGATCATGAACTTCGACCTCTCCGAGGACCAGCAGCAGATCAAGCGCACCGCGCGCGAGCTGCTGGCCAGCCGCATGCCGATGGAGCGCGTGCGCGCCGCGGCCGAGGAAGGCCGCGACGACGCCGAGCTGTGGCGCGAGCTCGTGGAGCTCGGCTGGCCGGGCATCGCGATCGCCGAGGAGCACGGCGGCCAGGGGCTCGGGATCGTCGAGCTCGCCGCGCTGCTCGAGGAGCTCGGCTACGCGTGCGCGCCGACGCCGTTTTTGGGCACGGCCCTCGCCGCCCTGGTCATCGAGCACGCCGGCTCGGCCGAGCAGCGCGGGCGCTGGCTGCCCGCCCTGGCGTCCGGCGAGGCCACCGGCGCCCTGGGCGTGCTCCGCGACGGCGTTGCCGAGCTGGTGCCCGACGCGCCGGGAGCGGCCGTGCTCGTCCTGGCCGATCCCGAGGCGGGCACGGCGACGCTCGTCGAGGCCTCGGCGGGCTCGGTCGAGGAGACCAGGAGCATCGACCCGACGCGGCGCTACGGGCGCGTCGAGGCGGGCGGCGGCGACCCGCTGGAGGGCGACGTCGCCGGCGCGCTGGACCGCGCCGCGGTGGCGGTCTCGGCCGAGCTCGTCGGCCTGTCCCAGCGCGCGCTCGACATGACGATCGCCTACGTCAAGGACCGCAAGCAGTTCGGCGTGCCGGTCGGCGCCTTCCAGGCCGTCCAGCACAAGGCGGCGCAGATGCTGCGCGACACTGAGTCGGCGCGCTCGGCGACCTACTACGCGGCCTGGGCGGCCGACGCCGACCCCGAGCGGCTGCCGATGGCGGCCGCGATGGCCAAGGCGGTCGCCTCCGAGGCGGGCCGGACCGTGACCGGCGACGCCATCCAGCTGCACGGCGGCATCGGCTTCACCTGGGAGGCCGACGTGCACTGGCTGTTCAAGCGCGCGCAGCTCGACGCCCCGCTGCTCGGCGGCGGCGCGACCCACCGCGCGCGCGTGGCGCGGCTGGCCGCCGAGGCCAGAACGGCGAAGGTCTAGGAGCGCTCCGCGAGCTGGTCGAGGCGCCGCAAGGACGCCTCGGCCAGCTGGTCGACGCCGGCGGGCATGCTCTCGACGTCGGTGTCGACCTCGCCGTACGCGCCCGAGACGTAGCGGGCGTAGACGCCCTCGAGGATGGCCGCCAGCTTCCAGGACCCGAAGGCGACGTAGAAGTCCAGCTCGCCCAGGTCGCGGCCGGAGCGCTCCGCGTAGCGCGCCACCAGGTCGCCCGCGGGCGGGAAGTCCGGGTAGCGGCCTGGGGCGACGCCCCAGGGCCGGTCCCAGTAGACCATCAGCAGCCCGACGTCGGCGAGCGGGTCGCCCAGCGTGCACAGCTCCCAGTCGAGCACCGCGCGGACGTCGCCATCCTCGGACAGGATCATGTTGTCGAGCCGGTAGTCGCCGTGGACGATCGTGGCCGGCCCCTGCTCGGGGATGGCCTCTGACAGCCGCCGGTGCGCCTCCTCCAGCGCGGGGAGCTCGCGGGTGCGCGACTGCTCGAGCTGGCCCTGCCAGCGGCGCAGCTGGCGCGCGATGTAGCCCTCGTGGCGCCCCAGCTCGTCCAGCCCGACCTCGGCGGGGACGACCGCGTGGATCGCCGCCAGGGTGTCGACCATCGCGTACGCGGCGCGCGCGCGCCGCTCGCCGGCGAACGCGCCGGCCTCGAGCTCCTCGTCGCGGACGACGACGCCGTCGACGAAGTCCATGACGAAGAACGGCGCGCCGGTGACGCCGTCGTCCTCGCACAGGCCGACGGCAGGCGGCACGGGCACGCCGGTCGGGCCGAGCGCCGAGACGATGCGGTGCTCGCGCGCGACGTCGTGGGCGGAGCCGAGCACGCCGTGCAGCGGTGGGCGGCGCAGGGCCCAGCGCCGGCCGCCGGCGTCGGCCACCCCGTAGGTCAGGTTCGAGCGTCCGCCGGCGATCAGCTCGAACTCCAGCGGTGGCTGCACGCCGGCGACGTGCTCCTCGAACCAGGCGGTGATCCCCGCCGCGTCGATCCCGGGGGCGGCCGTGCTCATGCGCCCGGGCGAAATCCGCCGGTCTCCACGGCTCGCTCGAGCGCCGCGCGGTCGTAGGCGGGCACCTCGCCGGTGCGCTCGAGCGCCTCGAGGTACGCGGTCATGGCGGCCTGCGCCTCGGGCGACCCCAGCGCGGCGAGGAACTCGGCGCGCTCCACCCGCAGGCCGTCGGCGAGGGGCAGCGAGGCGCCGTCGTAGACCGCCCGCTTGCAGGCGCCGATCGCGGCCTTCTCGCGGCTGCCCAGCCGGTCGGCGAGCGCGACGGCGCGGTCGACCAGCTCGCCCGGGGCGACGACCTCGTCGACGTACCCGAGCGCGGCCGCCTGCGCACCCGACAGCGGCGCGCCCTCGAGCACGATCCGCAGGGCGCGCGCCGTGCCGAGCAGCCGCGTGAGGCGCTGGGTCCCTCCCCCGCCCGGCGGGAAGCCGAGCAGGATCTCGGGCTGGCCGATCAGGTGGTCGCCCTCGGCCATCAGGCGCACGTCGCACGCCAGCGCGAGCTCGGAGCCGCCGCCCATCGCCGAGCCGTTGATCGCCGCGACGAACACCGCGCCGCAGCGGTTCATCCGCAGCAGCGTCGCGTGGAAGCGCTCGAGCAGGACGAGGCCGGCGGCCGGCGTGCGCACGAGCGCCTCCTCGACCGGCGGCAGGCGGCGCAGCGCGCCGACCGCGCGCAGCGAGGCGTGGGCGGCGCGCGGGCCGACGCTCGGGCCGCTGCGAGCGGCGTCCAGCAGCTCGCCGACGTCGTAGTGGGCGACGAAGCGCTCCGGGTGCGCGCCGGTGAGGACGACCGCACCCACGCCCGGCTCGGTCTCGGCGCGCGCGACGACCGCCTCGAGCCCGGCGACCGTCCCCGCGTCCATGAGGCCGTGCGGCGGGTTGTCGAGCGTGGCGAGCAGCACACGCCCCCGCTGCTCGACCCGGACCTCGCCCATGGCCCGCGATGCTACCCCGGCGCGGCAGCCGCGAGCGCCTCGATTAGCCTGGTCGCGATGACGGCCCGCCCCCGACGGCTCGTCGCCCTCGCCGCCGCCGCGATGCTCCCGGGCTGCGGCACCGCCCCGCGGCCGGCCGATCCGCCGCCCCGCCGGTCGCAGACCGCGAACGACGCGGCGCGCCACGCCGCCCCGTCCCGGCGCCCGCGCGCGACCGCCGCCGTCTCAGGTCGGATCCCGCGGCTCCTCGACCGCCACGACGTCTACGCCGCCGGGCGGCCCGGCCGGCTCGCGCCGCAGGTCCGCCGGGACCCGCCCCGCGTCTACGTGCCCAACTCGAAGTCGAACACCGTCGACGTCATCGACCAGCGCGCCGCGAAGGTCGTCGACCACTTCGCGGTCGGCGCGCTGCCCCAGCACGTGACGCCCTCGTGGGACCTGCGCACGCGGTGGGTGACCAACGACGTGGGCAACAGCCTGACGCCGATCGACTCGCGCACCGGAAGGCACGGGCGGCCGGTCCGCGTGCTCGACCCGTACAACCTCTACTTCACCGCGGACGGCCGGCGCGCGATCGTCGTCGCCGAGGCCCACCGCGAGCTCGACTTCCGGACCCCGCGCACGATGCGGCTGACCAAGGCGCTGCACGTCCCCGGCTGCCACGGCGTCGACCACATGGACTTCACCGCCTCGGGCCGGCGCGCGCTCGTCTCGTGCGAGTTCAACGGGCGCATGATCGTCGTCGACCTGCGCCGGGAGCGCGTCGTCAAGACGCTCGCCCTGCGTTCCGGGGCGATGCCCCAGGACGTCAAGCTCTCGCCCGACGGGCGCACGTTCTACGTCGCCGACATGGCCACGGGCGGGGTCTGGCTCATCGACGCGCGCCGCATGCGCAAGGTGCGCTTCCAGCGCACCGGTCGCGGCGCTCACGGCCTGTACCCGAGCCGGGACTCGCGCGTCCTGTACGTGTCGAACCGCGGCGAGGGGTCGATCACGCTGATCTCGTTCCGGACGCGGCGGCCGTTTCGCACGTGGCGCATCCCGGCCGGCGGCTCGCCGGACATGGGCGGCCTGTCGGCCAGCGGCCGGGTGCTGTGGCTGTCGGGCCGCTACGACGCCGAGGTCTACGCGATCTCGACGCGGACCGGCCGCCTGCTGCACCGCGTGCGGGTCGGCAGCGGGCCGCACGGCATGTGCGTCTGGCCCCAGCCCGGGCGCTACTCCATCGGGCACACCGGGATCTTGCGTTCGGGCGCAGTGCGAGGTCGGGGGTCCCCGGCACCGCGCCGTGCGGGCCACGCCGGCGCTGATGCCGGGGTCGGCGCAGTGCGAGGTCGGGGGTCCCCGGCACCGCGCCGTGCGGGCCACGCCGGCGCAGCTGCCGGGGTCGTCGCCGCCAGGCCGGCGGCCTCGAGCACGGCCGCGGCCGGCCGGTCGCGGTCGTCCAGCGCGCCGTCGAGCGCGTCGCCGGCCAGCGATCGCACCTTCGCGTCCAGCGCAACAGCGTCCATCGGGCGCAGGGGCGAGCCCAGCGCGGCCTCGACGTGCGCCAGCGTGCGGCCGTCGGCCTCGACGAGCGCCTCGGGCTCGGCCAGCGCGGCGTCCGCGCGGACGCGGACGCGCTGCGCGGCGAGCGCCCGGGCCTGCGGGTCGACCCCGCGGAGGTCGTCGACCCCCGGCGGGCCGTGCAGCAGCGTGAAGGCCGTCAGGTAGGGGATCGAGAACTTCGCCTCCAGCCCGCTGGCGACGTCGTCGCGCGCGGCGGCCTGGCGCGAGAGCGTCGGCAGGACGGCGAACGAGACAGCCGTGGCCACCAGGCCGAGCGGAAGCTGGATCAGCGTGGTCGCATAGGCCATGGTCGGGATGGCCTGAGCCCCCTGGTGCGACGCCAGGTTGCGGTCGAGCAGCACCCCGACGATCGAGAAGCCGATGCCGAGCGCGACCGGCGCGTAGAGCTTTAGGATGCGCCGCACGCCGGGGTGCCGCAGATCGAGGGTCGGCCGATAGGCCATGCCGCGCAAGCCGGGCAACTGCAAGACGACCTGGAGCAGCGCGCCGATCAGCACGCCGGCCACCAGGCCGAATGGGCCGACGAGTGGAGTCAGCAGCAGCGCGCCAAGGATTATCCCCAGGTTGAAAGCGCTGGTCGTGAAGGCCGGCAGAAG
>DASXRF010000513.1:0-3281 GCA_036506755.1 Solirubrobacteraceae bacterium
GGCGTCATGCGCTGGAGCAACCGCGTGACCGCCTACGCCTTCGTGCTGACCACCGATCGCTACCCGCCGTTCCGCCTCGCGCCGTAGGCCGGCGAGGGAGGGGTGGCGAGCACGCGGCGCAACGGCGTAGGGTTGCCTGAAGGCGGGCGGCAGCCACGGAGGGATCGTCTATGCCCGTGCGCCACATCGCGATATGTGTCCTCCTCGCCGTCGCCGCCTGCCTGGGCTCGGTAGCCGCCGCCGGGGCGGCGGCGCCGCAGCCGCGGGTCGTGGGCAACCACCTGGTCGATGCGACCACCGGTCAGGCGTTCATGCCGCGTGGTGTCCACTGGCCGAGCTTCGAGTACGCCTGCGTCTACGCGTACGGCTACTCGAACACGGCCGGCCCCACCGCCGTCGGTCCGGACGCCGCCGACGCCGCCCTCATGGCGAGCTGGCACATCAACACGGTCCGCCTGCCGCTGAACGAGGCCTGCTGGCTGGGGGTGGACGGCCAGCCCGCCTTCGGCACGGTCGACGGCTACCGCTCCGCCGTGCGGCAGTGGGTCGCGACGATGCACGACGCGGGGCTCGCGGTGATCCTCGACCTGCACTGGTCGGCACCGACCGGCATCCTGGCCGAGGGGCAGCGCGCCCAACCCGACAGCCGGTCCGCCGACTTCTGGACGTCGGTCGCGACGACCTTCAGGGACGACCCCTCGGTGATGTTCGACGCGTTCAACGAGCCGTACTCGCGCACCGAGAACAACGGCACCGTGGTCTTCGACCTCACGTGGGCGTGCTGGCGCGACGGCGGCTGCAACGCGCCGAAGGTCAACGACGCCCAGCCCTTCGACGGGCAGACCTACGTCACGCTCGGGATGAGCCAGCTCGTCGCCGCGATCCGCGCCACGGGCGCGACGCAGCCGATCCTTCTCGCCGGGCGCGACTACGCCAACGACCTGAACGGGTGGCTCGCGAACCGTCCCGCCGACAACCAGCTCGTGGCGAGCGTCCACAACTACAAGACCCAGGTCTGCCACACGACCGCGTGCTGGGACGCCACGATCGTCCCGGTCGCCGCCCAGGCTCCGGTCATCGTCAGCGAGTTCGGCTCGGACGACTGCGGGGAGGACCACCTCAAGTCCGTCATGGACTGGGGCGACGCCCACAACGTCGGGTACATCATCCTGGGCTGGTACGTGCCCGACACGACCGCCTGCACCGAGTTCGGCATGCTCGTCGATCCCAGGGGCACGCCGAAGTCCCCGAACGGCACCGCTTTCAAAGCCCACATGGACGCCCTTGCGCAGCAGCCGGCCAACCCGCTCGCGCCGACGGCGCCCGCCGGCCCGGCGGTCCCCACCCCGGTCCCCGACGACACGACGTCGCTGAGCCCGACGCGCGCCGGGGCGCCCGAGCTCGCGCTCGCCGGACTCCGGCGCCAGCGGCTCGACGACGCCGTCGAGGTGATCGTGAGCTGCGGCGCGCGCTGCCGCGCTCGCGCCGTCGGCAAGGTCGTCGTCAGGTCGCGGCGGCTCGGCCAGGTGACGCGCCGCCGCTACGCGCTGCGCGCCGCCACGGCCCGGCTCGCGGCCGGCGAGACGCGGACGCTCAAGCTGCGGCTCCCGCGCAAGACGAGGCGCGCGGCGGCCGGCGCGCTGCGCCGGCGCGGCCGGGTGACGGCCTCGATCACGGTCAGCGCCGCCGGCGCGACGCTCCGGCGGGCGATCAGCCTGGTGCGCTGAGCGGAGAAGGCCGGTCGTGCGTCTGTCGAGCAGGCCGCGGGCGGCCCTCGCCGTCCTCGCCTGCGCGCTCGCCGCCGCGGCGACCGCGGTGGCCGCGCCCCCGGCGCCCCGCGTCAGCGGGAGCACGTTGATCGACGCGGCGACGGGCGCGCCGTTCGTGCCGCACGGCGTCAACTGGCCGAGCTTCGAGTACGCGTGCCTGTACGGCTACGGCTACTCCAACGAGCGCAGCCGCACGAGCGTCGGCCCCGACGACGCCGACGCCGCGAGCATCGCTCGCTGGGACGCCACCACCGTGCGTATCCCGCTCAACCAGGACTGCTGGCTGGGCGACGACGGGCTGCCGCGGTCGGACCGGTCGACCCACCGCACGCCGCAGGGCTACCGCCGGGCCGTCCGGGCGTGGGTCGAGCGGCTGCACCGCCACGGGCTGGCCGTGATCCTCGACCTGCACTGGAGCGGGCCCGACGGCGTGCGAGCGGACGGCCAGCGAGCCATGGCCGACGATCGCTCGGTCGCCTTCTGGGCCTCGGTGGCCGGCCGGTTTCGCGGCGACCCGGCCGTGATGTTCGACGTCTTCAACGAGCCCTACTCGCGCTGGGACGGCGACGTCCTCGCCTTCGACCTCACCTGGGGCTGCTGGTCGCGCGGCGGCTGCCGCGCGCCCGCGGCCAACGACGCCCGCGCCCTGACCCTGCGGACGTACGCGGTCGCGGGCATGCAGGCGATCGTCGACGCGATCCGCGGCGCCGGGGCGCGCCAGCCGATCCTGCTCGCCGGGCGCAACTACGCCAACGACCTGGGCGGCTGGCTCGTGAGCCGCCCGCTCGACGACCAGCTGGTCGCGAGCGTCCACAGCTACCCCGGGCAGGGCTGCGACACGGCCGCCTGCTGGGACGCCGAGGTCGCTCCGGTCGCCGCGCAGGTCCCGGTCGTCGCGACGGAGATCGGCCAGGACGGCTGCCGGGGCGGCCACGTCGCGCGGTTCATGGACTGGGCGGACCGTCACCGCGTCGGCTACCTCGCGTGGGAATGGGTGCTCCCCGACACGCGCTTCTCGTGCCGCGGCGGCACCGCGTACAGCCTCATCGCCGACACGCGCGGCACGCCGCGCCAGCCGGTCGGCACGACGCTCCGGCGCCACCTCGGCCGGCTCGCCGTCGGCGCCTCGACCGAGGGGGTCGCCGCGCCCTGAGCCTCTCAGCCGCCGAGGTCGGCCTCGGTGATGGTGCCGCTGGAGAAGGCGAGCTCGACGAGGCGGGCCCGCTTGCGGTTCTGGGGGAGGTCCTCGACCTCGAAGCGCTCGAACAGCGCGCGGATCTGCGTCTTGACGCCCTCCACGCTGAGGAAGAGCTCGTCGGCGATCTGCTTGTTCGACGCGGGCGCGGCGTGGCCGGCGCGCCCGAGGTAGGGACGGCAGAGGGCGACGAGCACGCGGCGCTGCGCGTCGCTGAGCGACGGCCGCGGGCGGCGCGAGCGCGCGTCCGAGGTGGCATCCATCGGCATGCTCGGCGAGCGAAAGCCGACCTGGGTGGAGCCGAACTCGATGACGTC
>DASXRF010000514.1:0-7177 GCA_036506755.1 Solirubrobacteraceae bacterium
GCCGACGCGCCGCGCCGCCCGCGCGGGCCGGACGGCGGTGCGCCCGCGCGAGCACCTCGCGCGCTGGCGCGCCCGGGGCAGCGACGAGTCGCCCCCCGAGGCCTCCTGAGCACCCGACCTACGCGCCTACGACATTCGTCCAATGCACCCTTGACAGGAGAGTTGAGGGCGGCGGCGGGGCACACCCTGGCGCGTGCCCCGACGGCTCGCCCTCCTCGCCGCGGCGGCGGTCGTTCTCCTCGTTCCCTCCACCGCCTCCGCGACGACGCTCGTCCTCCCCGACGGGACGCAGCGTCCGCAGCCCTACCAGTCGTGGGTCGACAGGGCGAAGGTGCCGACGCCCCCCGGCGTCGTGACGCTGCGGCTCGAGGGCTGCGACGGCCTGGCCGGTTGCGCGCCCGAGGGCCAGGAGGTCGTCGCCGTGGCGCGCGAGTGGATGAGCCCGCAGGTGCTGCTGCACGAGCTCGGCCACGTCTTCGACGACGCGATGCCCGCCTGGGCGCGGCCGCGCTTCGAGGCGCTCGTCGGCAAGCACGGGCCCTGGGCTTCGGCGGCCGGCAGCGGACCGCCGAACGAGCAGTTCGCCGAGGCCTACTCCCTGTGTGCGCGTCGCACGCGCATCCGCGAGCGCTATTACGGGTCATACGACTTCTCCGTCACGCCCGGCCAGCACCGCCGGATCTGCGCGCTGATCCGGGCCGCTAGCGCACCCTGATCGAGCGCAGGATCGGGGCGTGCGCCGTGGTCGGCCGGCCCTGCACGCGCAGGACGTAGCGCCCCGGCCGCAGGTGGCGCAGCGCTCGCGCGGGCAGCCGCCAGCGCAGGTTGACCGTCCCGCCGTGGCGGATCGGCAGCGTCGAGCGGGCGATGCGGCGACCGAGCCGGGCGCGGCGCCCGGCGCGGTAGAGCGCGACGTCGACGCGCCGTGCCAGCGGCAGCACGGTCAGGCGAAGCGCGAGCCCGCGGCGCAGCGCGCGCCGCGAGATCGATCGCCGCACGCGCAACAGGCTGGCGAAGCGCTGAAGCACGACGAGGCGCTTGGCGGTGGCGGTCCGGCCGCGATCGTCGGTGACCTGGAGGGTGACGGTGACGGGGCCGGTCAGGTAGGTGTGAGCGGTCGTGGGGCTCGCGGCGGTGTCGGTCTCCAGCGAGCCGTTGCCGTCGAGGTCCCACTGGTAGCGGACGATGCGCCCGCCGGCCGGCGCGGTCGACCCCGACGCGTCGAAGGTGACGGGCAGGCCGAGGATCGTCGGGTTGGGGGAGACCGTGAACGCAGCGGCCGGGCCCTGGGCGGCGGGCGGGGGCCCGGGCGGCCCGCCGGGCGGCGGGGGGCACGGCGGCGGCGGCGCGGCGGGGTCGCCGAAGCGCACGAGGCGGTCGTCGTAGGAGTCGGCCACCGTGATCGTGCCGCGGCAGTCGACGGCGATGCCCCAGGCGCGGTTGAGCATGCCCTGGCCGAAGGCCTCGATCAGGTCGCCGGTCGGCGTGTAGCGCTGGACGACGCCGGCGTCCTGGTCGACGACGAGCACGGTCCCGTCGGTCGGGTCGACCGCGATGCCGGCGGGCCCGTCGGGCGTGCCGTCCTGCGGGTTGAACACCGGCCACTGCAGGATGGGGTCGCCGGCGGGGGTGAACCTCTGGACGCGCTTGTTGAGCAGGTCGGCGACGTAGACGCTGCCGTCCGGGCCGATGGCGATGCCCTGGGGGGAGAAGAACTGGCCGGGGGCCTGGCCGAAGGCGCCCCAGTCGGTGATGAAGCGCCCGTCGAGGGCGAACTTGTCGATGTGGTTGATCTCGGCCGAGGCGACGTAGATGTTGCCCTGCGCGTCGATCGCGAGCCCGATCGGATGGCTGAAGCTGCTGTCGGGGTCGCTCGTGGGCAGTAGGGCGCCCTTGAACGTGCCGTCGGGGCCGAAGTGGTCGATGTGGTTGTTGTCGGAGTCGACGACCCACACGTCGCCGTCTGGGCCGACGGCGATGCCCGAGGGCGAGCTGAACTGCCCGACCAGCTCCCCGGGGTCGCCCCACTTCGCCAGGAAGCCTCCGGCGGCCGAGAGCTTCTGGACGCGGCTGTTGGTCTGGTCGGTGACGTAGAGGTTGCCGGCGGCGTCGGCCGCCACGGCGAAGGGCAGCGCGAACTGCCCATCGCCCGTGCCCGGGGCCCCGACCGTGCCCAGCGGCTGCGGGGTCGCCGCTGACGACGGGGCGGCGGCGGCCGCGACGAGGAGCGTCGCCGCGAGCACGCGCAGACGCCGTCGGCGGATCACCGGCGCACCCTCAACGCCAGCCGCCGCGCGCGTGAGCGGTGGCCGGCGGCGTCGGTGGCGCGCACGACGAGGACGTAGCGCCCGGGGGCGAGGTGGCGCCGGCGCAGCGCGCGCGGGATGCGCAGCCGGTTGGCGCCGCGGCGCGCGCGGACCGTCCGCGCGATCACCCGGGCGCGGCGCGCGCAGCGCCGGGCGTGGCCGCAGCGGCGCTTGAGCGTCAGGCGCACCGAGGCCCGCTCGGACAGGCGGAAGCTCAACCTCGCCGAGCGCGCACGGCGCGTCAGCGTGCGCGGGCGCAGCCGCAGGCGGGTGATCGCCGGCGCGCGGCGGTCGCGTCGGGCGGCCGCGGCGCGCGCGGCGGCGACGATCTTGGGCAGCGGCAGCAGGCCGGGAGCGGCCTGGTCGGAGGGCAGGACGCGGAAGATGCCCCACAGGCCGGCCTCGAGGAACGGCATGCGGTGATCGCCGTAGAGGTAGTCGCCGGGCAGCTGCCGCTCGCCGCCGGCGCCGCCCTCCAGCCGGGCGGTGAAGTGCTCCATCGGCCCGAAGTAGCGCACGCTCTGCAGGCTGGAGTTGTGCTCGTCGGGATTGAACGGCCAGTGGTGGCCGTCGACGGTGAAGCCGTGGATCTGCTCGCCGCGCACGTCGGCGACGTTGAAGCGCACCGGATCGCCCGCATAGGCGCGCAGCAGCGGCGTGGCCGGGTCGCCGTGGACCTTGCTCGACAGCGGGAAGTCGCCTCCGCGCTCGCGCACGCTCTCGCTGCGGTAGTTGATGCCCGGGTCACCCTCGGCGAAGCGGTTGTACGGCATCTCGTCCATGCCGATGAGCTTGTCGTCGTCGTGCCACAGCAGCACGTAGGAGCGGTACGCGTCGCCGGTCTGCGGGTTGACGGCGACCACGTCGGCGCCGTGGTCGCGCGGCTCGCCCGTGGCGGCGTCCCGGAACTCGTAGCCAGGCGGGGCGACGTCGATCATGCCGTAGGCGCCCTTGTCCCAGCTCTCCAGGACGTTGCCGAAGTCGGCGACCGGCGAGTCGGTCACCCCGGGCGAGGCGAAGAGCCGGTACAGCCGCGAGTGGCCCGGGTCGACCGCCTGGGGCGGGTTGAAGCCGGCGGTGATGCCCGACGAGCCGGGTTCGCTGCGCAGCGCGGTTGCGGCGAAGCTGGCCGGATCGCCGCTGCCCGGCAGGCGGTTGGTGAAGTGGACCTCCAGGCAGTCGCCCTGGTCGACGTGCAGGGCGAGCGGCTCGGGGTTGCGGCCGGCGCGGATGGCGGGCAGGTCGCGGTCGTCGACATAGACCTCGCCGCCGCTGATCGTCGGGCCGCGGGGGTTGAACGCGATATCGGTCTGGATCAGCGAGACGTCGAAGCGCTCGGTCGGCGCGCCGTCCGGGCACGGGTTGCCGACGTCGCGCACCTGGGACGCGGCGCCGGCGGGCGGCGCGTTGCCGGGCAAGGGCGGCAGGTCGCCGCGCAGGCGGTCGAAGACCCGGAAGAGTCCCCAGTTGCCGTGGAAGAAGTGGCGGTTGAGCGCGTTGAACCACGGATAGTCGCCCGGCGACCGCCCGGGGCCGCCGGCGTTGGTGACGAGGTCGAAGCGCTCGGCCTGCCCCACGTGCGTCGAGTCGGTCGTCACCGACTGGGGGTCGAAGCGCTCGAGGCGGAACTGCTGGCCGGGCATGGCGAAGACGTTGGTGTGGTTGATCGCCCCGCTGAGCACGCGGAAGACCGTGCGATCGCCGACGTAGGCGCGCGGCAGCGGGGTGAACGGGTCGCCGTGCGCCGCGCTCGAGAACATCAGCGACGGGTCCGAGCCGCGGCGATCGGGGAGCGGCTCGAGGCGGTAGTCGGTCCACGTGCCGCCCGAGTCGACGCCCGTCCCCGCCTTGGAGACCGGGTTGTTGTCGCCGAAGATCAGGACCTGCTCGCGGAACGGCTTGGCCGGGGTGCCGTAGAGGATCGTGTCGCGTGGCGTGAGGATGTCGGCCTGCGAGCCGGTGAGCGTCCCGCCGTCGTCCGGGCCGACGACGTGCGCGGGGTCGTTGGGGTCGCGGTAGGTCGACCCGGGCGGCTCGACGACGTAGGCGCCGAACATGCCGCGCGTCAGGTGCCCGACGGCGTTGACGTGGTCGTGGAAGTACGTCGTGCCGGCCTGGAAGTCGAAGTACAGCTCGTAGTTGACGAACTCGTCGCTGACGCGCCGGCCGGCCGCGTAGTCGCCGTGGACCGGCGTGTCGAGCGTGATGGTGTTCCCGTTGATCGCGACGATCCGGTGGACGTCGAAGGCGGGGCCGGAGTCCAGGCCGAGGGCGAGGTAGGCGCCCTCGTGGAAGTAGGGCGCGTTGTCGACGGTGATCTGCGTGTCGCCGTCGTGCGCCGCGGCGGTCAGGTCGGCGCCGAAGACCTTGAACGGGCGCACGCTCTGCATGAAGTTGAAGCCGACGACGACGCCGTCGCTGGACTGGATGTCGAACTGCCCGAAGTGCGGATGGATGTTGCCCCAGTTGTCGCCCAGGTCGTCCTCGGGGCCCGGCAGCGCGTCGGTGAAGGTGATCCGCGCGCAGTCCCCCGTGTTGACCCGGTAGATGAACGGCTCGATCTTCTTCGTCTTCGCCCGCAGCGCCGCCTCCTCGCCGGCGGGCGTGTAGATGATGCCGCCGTCGTCGCGGCGGCCGTCGCGGGTGATGGGGATCGAGATGTTGGTGACCCGCACGTCGAGGTGGCGGGTGTGCGCGCCGGTCGGGCACAGCCGGTCGCGGAACTCCGGTCCGGGCTTGTCGAGGATCGTCGCCTCGGGACCGTGCGCGCCCGGCCCGAACGGCGGGCGCTGCCCTATGTGCGTTCGCAGCAGCGGGTAGGCGGGTCGCCCCGTCCGCGGATCGAACATGACGTCGGGCCGCCCGCCCGGGTCGGTCGCCGTGAACGCCGGATCCGAGACGTCCGAGTTGGGCTCGCCCTGGAACAGCGGACCCTGCGGGGTGTCGGCGACGCTCCAGTCCCACACCGAGGAGTCGTTGTCGTCGTGGCGCCGGCCGGCCGGCGGCAGGAACTGCTCGACCCAGCCGCGGACGTTGTCGGCGGTGATCGTCGTGCCGCCGCGCAGCGTACGGCCGATCAGCCCGGTCGACGTCACCGCCGGCTGCATCGTCCCGGCGCGGTCGGGCAGCTCCTTCAGATCGTCCTGCAGCGTGTTGAACGACCGCAGGAACGACCACATGCCCGCCTCGTAGTGCTCGTTGACGTGGCAGTGGAACAAAAAGTCGCCCGGCGACTGCTGGCAGCCGCCGCCGCCGCACTCGAAGCCGGTGGTGAACGAGTCGCCCGGACCGATGAGCTGCGCGTCGAGCAGGATGCTCGTGCGGCCCTGGCGCAGGATCGGCGTCTTCTGCAGCCCGATCCCGAACTGGGTGGGGTTCGTGTTGGGCTGGAACGGCCAACGGTCACCGCCGCCGTGCAGGTGGTGCACGTGCATGACCTCGCCGCCGCCGTGGATGATCCGCATCTTGATCGGGTCCCCGACGTAGTTGGGCAGGATCGGTGTCGACGGGTCCCCGTTGGTGTACGACGAGAAGATGTCGCCCGCCTTGGCCTGCTTGCCGGCGGCCGCCTGGGCCAGGATGCGGCTGAAGAACGGCTCCGAGCGGTAGTTCATCGCCTTGCTGCCCGGCCGGTAGGCGTCGGTGAACGGATCGAACAGCGGCAGCTCCTGGCCGTCCCTGTTGAACGGGCGGAACGTCTCGTCGCCGACCTCGTGGTAGTAGATCGCGAAGTCGCGGAAGTCCTTGGCGTTGCCCGGCGCGTCGATCGCCACGTTCCAGCCGTGATCCGTCTCGGCGCCGGTTCGCGGGTCGAGCGTTCGCGAGCCCCTCGGCTCGGCGACGATCGACCCGAACAGCCCGTGGAACGTCTGGTCGCGGAAGCTCGTGCCGAACGAGTGAAAGTAGTGCGCCCCCTCGTTCTCCGAGCACTCGTCGTGCTCGTGGCCGAAGCACGGCTCGGTGTCGTCCTCGATGTAGAAGCGATACGTCGTGCTCTCGCCCGGCGCGAGCGTCGAGTCCGGGTTGTTCCCGACCGCGCTGCCCGCCGAGCTCGCCGCGCGGCTGACGCCCTCGAAGGCCATCGACGCGCGCTCCGTGCCGTTGAGCTCGTTGGTGAAGTGCACCTCGACGCAGTCGCCGACGTTGGCGTGCAGCGTCAGCGGCTGGATCGGGTCGTCGGCCAGCCCGGGCGAGACGCGCTGGGCGCGCTCCTGCTCGCGGATCGCCGGGACCTGCGAAGCCAGCGCGTACATGCGCCCGAACGGGTCGTGGTCGCCGAAGTGGTTGAGCGGCATGTCGACGTTGATGGACACGACGTCGAAGCTCCTGACGGGCGCGCCCGCCGGGCAGGGGACGCCTGGGCTCGACTGCGCGGTCGCCCGTCCCACCGCGCCGACGGCGACGATGGCCAGGGGCGCGGCGACCAGCGCGATCACGGCGCCCTCGAGCGCGAGGCGGGACAGACCGCGCGGCAGCCGCCAGCGCTCGACGCTCGGCGCCGCCCAGGGCGAGCGGCGCCCGAGCACGGCGCCGACCAGCGCGGCGACCGGCAGGTTGACCGCCAGCGCGAGCGCGGCGTCGCGCGCGGCGTGCACGAGGAACGGCAGGTGCTGGTGCGCGGCGGAGCCCAGCAGCGCCTGGTGGGCGGGGTACGTCAACGCGACGGCGAGGCTGGCGAGGTCGGCGACCACGACCGCGAGGAGTGCGGCGGCCAGCCGCCCGGGGACCGGGCGGCGGTGCCGCGCGAGGATCCGCCGGGTCATCAGGACGCCGGCCCACACGGCCGCGACGACGAGCTTGCGATCGAAGCGCGACTCGCCGGCCTTGCGCACGTACAAGAGCGCGAAGCCGACGTGCTGCATCACGAAGTG